>CAZQOL010000035.1:0-8466 GCA_964595185.1 uncultured Candidatus Saccharibacteria bacterium
CGAACTTCGTTGCTGCATGTAATTAATTATTAACAGACTAACAAGGACTGTCCTTGCTTAAGAAAAATAACCGAGAAATCGGTGGTTTTTTTGATAAAATATATTTTAGATTTATTGACTTATGGGTTTCGAGGGTTTGTAATTGTTTTTTGTGTGATATAATGTTAATAGAATTATAATTATTTTCTTTAATTTATATGAAAAAAAATAACGGGCTTGCCCCCACATCAAATCTATATAAAAAATCAAACTTGGTGTCGGGGTTTACATTAATTGAATTATTAACAGCTATTGCGATTATTGGTATTTTGTCGGCCATCGTTATGGTTTCTTTAACTTCAGCTCGATTAAAGTCCAAGGATAAAGCTGTCATGACAGAATTATCGAGTATTAAAGTCCAAGCTGAAATTTATCATGATTTGAATGCTGGGAATGGTTACTTTGGTGTTTGTGGTGCTCCGAAGTCTAGCCATGGATTAGGCGGTTCTAGTAGCCAAGAAGGATTACTGAAAGATGTTCAAAAAGTTACAGGAATTCCATCTACGATTAAAGTCGACAATAATATGGCCGGTTCTTACAATATAATAACTTGTCATGACAGTACGACATATTGGGCCGTAGAAGCTCCAACCTCAAAAAGTACGGAGGCTTCTCCTTCTATGTATTGCGTAGACAGTAAAAATCAAGTTACAGAAAAAACTACTAATTTAGGAGTTAATGATACGCAGTGTTGATTCTTTGCAATAAAATTGATTTAAAACATAATAATTTTGATGTTTTTCCCTTTGTCTATGCTATAATATTAATATGAATGTTATTATATTTATTTTTGTCTTTTTACTCGGAACAATTATTGGCAGTTTTTTGAATGTTGTAATTTATCGTTTTAATACTGGAAAAACAATTGTAAAAGGGAGGTCAATCTGTATGACTTGTAATCGGGAATTAAGGTGGTATGAACTTATCCCTCTATTTTCTTTTTTAATTCAAAAGGGTAAATGCCGACGTTGTGCGATTAAAATTTCACATCAATACCCTTTGGTTGAATTTTTGACAGGAATTATTTTTGTTTTAATTGCTCATAGATTTTTGTCGATTTTATATGTATCATTGGGTTTATATTTGTTTTTCTTGATTTTTTTTGTTTTTATTTTTTCTTTGTTAATAGTTATTTCAGTTTATGACTTAAGACATAAAATTATTCCAGACAAGCTTTCTTATCTTTTTATTTTCTTTTCATTTCTTTCGATTTTCATAAATTCCTCTATTGCAACAACAGGTGCAATTTTTATGAGACCTTCTTGGGCAGATTTACTTGCGGGGCCTGTTTTGGCTATACCTTTTGCATCTCTCTGGTATTTTTCAAAAGGTCGGTTGATGGGTCTTGGAGATGGCAAATTGATTTTGGGACTCGGCTGGTTGCTTGGTTTATCGGCGGGATTATTTTCTTTAGTTTTATCCTTTTGGCTAGGAACAATAGTTGGATTAATATTAATTTTCTTATCCAAAAAGAAGATTAACATGAAAACAGAAATACCTTTTGCACCTTTTTTAATAATAAGTACTTTTATTACTTTTTTATTTAATTTTAATTTTTATTCCCTAATTAAGTTTTTTAGCTTTGATTTATAATGTTTAAAAATATTTTTAAAAACTTATTAAAAAATCCAGCAAGGCTGGGAAAATACAATCGGGGGGTGTCTCTGATTGAACTTCTTGTTGTGATTGCTATTTTTATGATTATCTCCAGTATGACGATTTTTAGCTATAATGATTTTAAGTCATCTTTGTCTATCCAAAATTTAGCTGACGATATTGGTTTGTCTGTCCGCAAGGCTCAGAATTATGCCACAGGGGTTATTGGTTCTAGGGGTTATTTTAGTTATGCCTATGGAATTAATTTTTCAACTAAAAGTGATGTTATTTTAACAGAAGAATCTGGAAATAATCCTTCAATTGGAAATGATTCAACCGTTAATTCTTCAAATAAATCTTTTGTTCTTTTTATTGATAGAGATAATTCAGGTTATTATAATAATGAATATGTTCAAGTTTGTGATTCCGAGACGAACTCTAACTGTTTAGAATATCTTGAATTATTATCAATTAAAAGTAATGATGTGATTTCGAGAATAGATTTAATCTTGAATAGTGGTAAAAGTGTCACTCTAAAAAATGAAGACCAAATAGATTTGTTATTTAAACGTCCAAACCCTGAGCCGGTTTTTTGTTATCGAAAAAACAATGCCACAAAATGTGATAACGATAGTGGTAAAATATCCAATATAAATATTAAGATTTCATCTGAAAGAGACTCTTCAATTTCCAAAACAGTTACTATTTCAAATAATGGTCAAATTAGTGTTGATTTATAGAATATGGAAAAAGACAAATTAAAAAATAAGGGATTTACCCCCACACCAAATTTATATAAAAAAGCAAATTTGGTGTCGGGGTTTACTTTAATAGAACTGATGGTGGCGACCTCTATTTTTGTGATGGTTATGTTAAGTGCGATGGGATCTTTATTTGTTCTTTTGAATGCGGCCAAAAATTCTCGTGCACTACGATTTAGTATTGATAATGTTAATTTTGCTATGGAGAGTATGTCTCGGTCAATTCGGATGGGGACAAATTATTATTGTTTGTCTGAAGGAGAGAGTTTAAATTTATCAGAAGGATTAGAAAAAAATAGAGATTGTCCAGAGGGGGGAACTTCTTTTGCTTTCATCCCCCAAGGAGTGACAACTTCTCGGATTGCTTATATTTTAAAAAAGAGAGAGGATGGTTCTGGTACTAGAACATTAGAAAGATGTAGCCTTGATGGTTGTGTAGAAATTGTCTCTTCAAATGTTGATATTGAGAAATTAAAGTTTTTTGTAAACGGAGCGGTTGACGAGGAGAGACAAGCTAGTGTTTATATGATTATGAAAGGAACAGTTATGGTCAAAGATGTTCCTGTGCCATTTGCTCTTCAAACAATGGCGTCAATGCGTAATTTTTAAAATATGTTTAATTTAAAAATAAAAAAGAATAAAGGTTCTACTTTTACTCCAAATTTTTTTAGGAAAGCAAATTTGGTGGGGGGTTTTACTCTTGTGGAGACAATGGTGGCAGTTTTGATTTTGAGTTTAATGATTATTAGTTTAATGACAGTAGTTGCAAATAGTTTATTTGCTTCCAGGTATTCTAGAGACGAAATTACAGTAAATTATCTCCTACAAGAAGCTATCGATTATATCCGAAATGACCGAGATACAACTATGTTTTTAAGTAATCAACCGGCTGAAAAAGCTTGGGAAATATTTACCAAAAAATATCAAGACTGCCAAGATGAACAAGGTTGTTATTTTGATATTTTTACAAGTTTAAAAGACCCTAGTTCATCTTATGTTAAAAAATGTGACTATAATTCAGGCCAAAGCGAAACAACTTGCCCGCCTTTTTCCTATAACCCTGACGCAGAGATATCTTTTTATAATTACGAAAAAGAAGAAGATATCGGTTTTCAAAGAAAAATAGTGTTTAAAGTAAATGAAAAGAATCCAGATGAAATTATTGTCAGAGCAACAGTCTATTGGCAAAATGGTGATGCTCCCAAATCAAGATCTTTACAAGTTAGTTTATTGAGATGGTAATTATTTAAATATGATTAAATTTTCCCCGAAAAATAAAAAACAAAAAGGATATGCAATGTTATTCACCGTTATTCTTGTGAGTGCTATTTCTATTATTACGGCTGGAATAATAAATGCAACATATAAACAAGTTGTCCTTTCCTCTCTAGCCAAAAATTCTCAATTGGCATTTTATCAGGCAGATATGGCTTCGGATTGTGCTTTGTATGCAGATCAAGTTCTAAGATTAAAAGAGGAAAATAAAGAACTTTTTACAGAGGGAGGTGGAGGATCATGGTCATGTGGAGAGTACGATCTTTTTATTAATCCAATCTCTAAAGATGATTATGATATTTTTTCAAAATCGTTAAGTAGTTCCACTGAGCCCTGTTTTAGAATTGAAGTTAGAAAGACCATAAGTAAAACAACTGATACAAAAATAAAGGCTAAGGGTTATAATGTTTGTAATTTATATAATCAAAGGACGGTTGAAAGAACAATTGAGATAAATTATTCTGAATAATTAAGAAAATGGATAAAAAAGAAGCAAAAAACCGAATACAAAAACTTCGGCAAGAAATTGACCGATTGCGTTTTCTTTACCATGTTGAAGATGATCCTTCGGTTACAGATGATATCTGGGATTCCTTAAATAGAGAACTTAAATCAATTCTAAAAGAGTATCCAGAATTTGATGATCCTGATGCTCCCGAGAATAGAGTTGGAGGCAAACCACTTGAAAAGTTTAAAAAAGTTAAGCATGAGATCCGGATGCTTTCCATGAATGATGCTTTTTCGTATTCGGAAATCTCTGACTGGGAAGAAAGAATTAAAAAACTTGTTAATAATAATTTTTCATACTTTTGTGAACTTAAGCTTGATGGTTTATCAGCTTCACTTATTTATAAAAACGGAATTTTTGTTGAAGGTTCAACCAGGGGGGATGGTTTTATTGGTGAAGACGTGACGGAGAATTTAAAGATGATTGGAACAATTCCACTTAAATTAAAAGCGCCGTATCCTTCTTTTATTGAAGTTCGTGGAGAAGTTGTAATGGCAAAGAGAGTATGGTCTATTTTAAACAAGAAGAATGAAAAGGATGGTAAACAATTATTTGCTAATACCAGAAATGCGGCGGCTGGAAGTTTACGGCAGCTTGATCCTAAGGTTGTAAAAGAAAGGAAATTAGATTTTTTTGCTTGGGAAATAGCTCAATTGCAAGCGGAAGGGAATCAATTTATCACTAACAATCATTCGGAAAAACATAAGCTAATCCGAAAGTTAGGATTTGAAGTTTCGCCTTATGAAAAGAAAGCTAAAGATTTAAATGAAGTGATTTCCTTTATTGAAGAGGTTGAGGAAGTTCGACCGAAATTACCTTATGGGACAGATGGAATTGTTATTTCTGTCGATGAACTTGATTTACAAGATGCTCTTGGAAGTGTCGGTAAGGCTCCTCGATTTATGCTTGCTTATAAATATCAAGCCGAACGAGCTACGACTAAAGTTTTAAATATTTCAGTCAATGTTGGGCGAACAGGTGTTTTAACACCGGTGGCTCATTTTAATCCAACCCTAGTTGCCGGATCAACAGTTTCAAAAGCAACATTGCATAATATTGATCAGATAAATCGCCTTGATATCAGAATTGGAGATACGGTTGTCATTCAAAAAGCTGGGGATGTAATTCCTGAGGTTGTGGAAGTTTTAACGAAATTGAGAGATGGGAAAGAAAAAAAGTTTAAAATGCCAAATACTTGTCCGGTTTGTGATTTTAAAGTTGAAAATAGAATAACAGGGAAAGTCTTCGCTGACAAAGCTCTCTCTCGCAAGGTCCTCGGACGAGGGAGGACGAGGGGCCAGACCGTTGCTCAAGAGACTTTGTCAGCTTCGACATCAAGTGTAGCTTTTTACTGCACTAATAGAAACTGTCCGGCTAAAAATAGACGTGGGATGCAACATTTTGTAAATATTTTTGAGATATATACGATCGGACCGAAAATTTTAGACAGATTAAAAGATGAGGGTTTAATAAGTGATTCGGCTGATTTATTTACTTTAGAAAAGGCCGATCTGTCGGGACTCGAGCGTTTTGGTGAGAAGTCAGCAGATAATATAATTTCTTCAATCGCGGGGCATAAAAGGATTTCACTCTGGCGTTTTATTTATGCTCTTGGAATCATTCATGTTGGTGAACAAACGGCTCAAGATTTAGCCAATCATTTTGAAAGTTTAAATAAATTAATGAAAGCGACTTCCAGTGAAATAAACAATTTATCAAATATTGGGCCGGTAGTCTCGGAGAGTATTTATAAATATTTTCAAGATAAAACAAATCTGCATTTTATTGAAAAATTATTAAAGAATGGTGTATCTATCTATCATGAGAAAGCAAAGAGTTTGAAATTAGCAGGGTCAATTTTTGTTCTAACTGGCACACTATCCACAATGTCTCGCGGTGAGGCCAAGAAAAAAATCACGGAAAATGGAGGAAATGTTGCCTCCTCGGTATCTTCAAATACAACATATGTTGTTGCAGGCGATAAACCAGGAAGTAAATATGATGAAGCAAAAAAACTCGGCGTTAAAATTCTGACAGAAGAAGAATTTCTAAAAATAATTTAAATATGTTATTCTTTTAATATGCAATTAAATGACATTAAAAAACTAGCCAGTTTAGCTCGTATTGATATGAGCGACGAAGAGATGGAAGGCATGGCCAAAGACTTTGACCCTATTTTAAAGTATGTCGGGCAGGTTAAAGAAGCTTTAAAATCAAATGAAAATATTCCGAAAGATAAACATCATGATGATTATTTTCTTCATAATGTTATGCGTGAGGATATTGTAACGAATACTCCAAATCAATATACGAAAAAGATTTTAGACAATGCTCCAGAGACGCAAGATGGATATTTAAAAGTAAAACAAATTTTATGATTGATTTAAAAAATTTAACAATAGAAAAAGCTCACCAGTCATTTATAGATGGCGATTTTACCGTCCGAGAATTAGTTGATGAGTATTTAAAAGTCATAGAAGAAAAAAATCCGACAATCAATGCCTATCTTGAAGTTTATAAAGACATAGATGAGCAGGTGAAAATTGCAGAAGAAATGTATAAAAATAATACCGCTACATTAATGACCGGCATTCCAATGGCCTTGAAAGATATAATTTTATTCGAAGGGCATATTGCTTCAGCCTCCTCTAAAATTCTCGAAAACTATGTTGCGACTTACGATTCATTTGTTGTAGAAAAACTTAAAAAACAAGGGGTTGTTTTTCTTGGCCGAACTAATATGGACGAGTTTGCCATGGGCTCCTCTACTGAGACGAGTGCATATGGGGTTACTAGGAATCCATATGATACCGATAGAGTCCCAGGGGGCTCATCTGGAGGCTCTGCGGCGGCTCTTGCTTCAGATATGTGTCTTGCTTCTCTCGGGACTGAAACATGTGGCTCAGTTAGGCAGCCAGCTTCTTTTTGTGGATTGGTAGGACTTCGAACAACCTATGGTTCTATTTCGCGATCTGGAATTATCGCCATGGGTTCATCGCTTGATCAAGTTGGACCATTTGGTAAAAATGTAAATGATGTTGAAATACTTTTTAATGCTACAGCTGGATATGATCCCAAAGACAGTACTTCAATTAAAGATGAGGCCAGAATAATAAAAAAAGAACCAATAAAAAAAAGGATTGGAATTCCAAGAGAATTTTTATCTGGTGGGGGAATTGATAAAGATGTTTTAAAAAATTTTGAAGAAAGTTGTGAAAAGTTAAGAAAAGCTGGATATGAAATTGTTGACGTTGAATTACCGTCAATAAAATATTCTTTGGCTGTTTATTATATTATTATGCCAGCCGAGGTTTCAAGTAATTTGGCTCGTTATGATGGAATTCGATATGGTTTACACGAAGAAGGTAAAAATCTCTTGGAAGTTTATACAAAAAGCCGGGGAAAGGGTTTTGGGAAAGAGGCTCGCCGCCGAATTCTACTTGGCACTTATATACTTTCGCACGGTTATTATGATGCATATTATAATACAGCGATAAAGGTTCGTGATTTAATTAGAAACGAATTAACTAATTTTTTTAAGGATTTTGATGCATTCATTACTCCCACAGCCCCATCTTTGCCATTTAAATTGGGCGAAAAATTAGATGATCCAGTTTCAATGTATTTATCTGATATTTTTTCGGCCCCAGCAAACTTAGCAGACATTCCTGCCATATCTATTCCATCCGGAATGTCTGAAACAGGCCTTCCTTTCGGAATTCAAATTACAGCCCCATTTTTACGAGAAGATATTTTATTTAAGATTGGAAAGGATTTTGAAAAAGAGATATAATATATCGTATGGAACAAACAGCTCTACAATCAACTTTAGACAAACCACTTTTTACTCCAAACTATTTAAATATTGAATATGTTTTTAGTAAAATAGTTGAATATGCTAGACCGGTATATGAATTTTTTGCAAATCCTGCTACTTGGTCAACGATTGGTATAATTTCAGCCTTGCTGACTATTATTTGTTTAGGAATTATTATTTTTTCACTTGTTCGAATGGTTGAAATTCAAATATATGATAAAGAAGAAATTGATCATGAGATTGAAAAAGCCCTGATGAAGCAAAAGGAAAGAGACAGAGATACAAATCCTCGCTGGCATTACATTCAAACATTAATTGAAAGTCCAAATTCTTCAGATTGGCGAGTCGCAATTATTGAAGCGGATTCTTTAATGGAAGAGATTTTAAAAGAAAGGGGCATCGAAGGTCATACCGTCAGCGAGTTATTAGAAGGAGCAAAATCAAGTGGCTATCAAAGCATTCAAGATGCC
>CAZQOL010000036.1:0-8189 GCA_964595185.1 uncultured Candidatus Saccharibacteria bacterium
ATATTTTTATTAAGCGGAATAAATTATTTTACGAAAAAATGTCTGGCCCCTTGTGCTCCCTCCTCCGAGGACTTTTTTTATAATATAATTTGTGAAGCTCAAATTAATAGTTGATAATATTTTATTATAGCACTTTTAAGTATGTATTTATTATTTTTTCAAATTCATTAATTGTTAAGTATTTATCTTCTATCACAACATCTTTTAATTTTCTTTTAGATTTTATCGATTCCTCTACAATTCTTGTGACAAGATCATATCCCAATTTTGGAACTAAAAGTGTGGCATAGGCCGTTGAATTTTCTAAGTGGAATAAACACCTCTCCTTATCTACCTTAATCTCTGATACACAAAACTTATCAAATTGGTAGACTGTCTCTGTGATAATTTTGATTGATTCAAGCAACTTATCCGTTATAATCGGAAGCATGACTCCAAGCTCAAGCTGAGCTCCTTCACAAGCTTTTTCGATCACAAGATTATTTCCAGAGACCAAATAATAAAGTTGGTTAATTAACTCTGGCATTATTGGATTTATTTTCCCCGGCATAATAGAAGAACCTTTTTGTAATTCTGGCAAGATAATCTCACCTATTCCTCCATTTGGACCACTGGCCATAAATTTAAAATCATTGGCAATTTTAGACAGCTCCACTGTCAGAGAAACAAGGGCCTGAGAAATTGAAAGGAAATCTGTCTGACTACTAGTCGCCGCCATAAAATTTTTAGCTCTTTTAAATTTATGGCCAATAATTTTATTTAAATTTATATAAACTTCTTTAATATAAACGGGATTCGCATTTATAGAATTACCAATAGCCGTGCCTCCTAAATTTAAAGATAATGACAAATCAGAAATCTTTTTTAAATCATCAAGATGTTTCTTTAAATTGTAAGAGTATGATTCGAATTCTTTACCAAGAGTAGTCGGAATTGCATCTTGTAAATGAGTTCGGCCCAACTTTAAAACATTTTTATTTTCTTTTGATTTTTTATCAAAAGATTTTATTAAAGAATCAAGCACCAAACTTAATTCTTTAACCAAAATATATGTTGAAATTTTTAGGGCTGAAGGATTTACATCATTCGTCGATTGACTACAATTAACATCATCATTGCCGTGGATAATTATTTTATTATTTAAAATTTCAGTGGCCCGACTTGCAATAACTTCGTTTACATTCATATTGATTGCGGTTCCTGCTCCTCCCTGAAAACTAGATAAAATAAATTGATCATTGTGCTTTTTATTTAATATTTCATCGCAAGCTTTTATAATAGCTTGGCTCTTTATTAAATCTAAATTACCGGCTTTATAGTTTGCCAAAGCGGCAGCTTTCTTGATTAGAACAATAGACAAAATAAGTTCTTCTTTGACGCTGTGGAAAGAAAAAGGGAAATTTTTCAAGGCTTTTTTTGTTTCACTACCATAATATACTTTCATAAATTTAGATATAGATTAAGGCTATAATCTATATCTTAACACAAAATAAGTAAAAAATCTCAGTTATTTTCAACTGTAGCAATAGTGCTACTTATCGTTTTTCTACTCAATGAGATAATGAATAAAATTAAAATTATTGCCGCTACTAAAGCGATCCGCCCAATTGTCGTATTTATTGATTCCCATCTGTCTGCAAAAAAATATCCTATCAGCGAATACATTGTAACTTGAGCAATACTTCCCAAAGATTCATGTATAAAATATTTTTTATATTTTGTTTGACTTAGTCCTGCCAAAAGATTTACAGATAAAGTCGATAGCACTTCAAACCGGCTCGCGAAAATAATAAAACCTGGGCGTTTGTTAAAAGCAAGCTCTATATTTTTTATTTTCTTAGAATTCAGGATTCTACTAAACCCAATTTTTAAAAGAATGGTTTGACCGTATCTTCTGGCAAGAAAGTAACCCAAATTGTCCCCGGCAATATTTGCAATAATAGAAATAATTATTACCCAATAAAGATTGAAGTAACCCACACTTGCAAAACCTGAAGCAATCATTAAAACGTTGCCTGATGGAATGGGAATAATAAAAGCGGCCATGAAGGCGATGATGAAGATTGTGACATATTTATATAATAATAAATATGGAATAATGTGTTGTACGATAAAATCCATAAAAAATAAATAAAGTTATCCTAATTAAAATATACCATAATATTGACACAAATTCCTACCTCTTGTAAAAAAATACAAATAGGTTAATATACGGGGCAATAAACTGAGTTCTCACAAAAAAAAGGGGCAAAAATGGAAACCATAAAAAACATTGCCCTCATATTGTATATGCTGGGAAAAAGAATTTTTAAGTTTGCAGATGCATATGCTGCATTATTTGTAATAAACCTAGGAGCAAAAACCCTTCAATTCGAGTATATTTTCCAAAAATTTAACAAAGTGGAAAGTCTTATCTACATGGTTGGGTTTAGGATCATATTTGGGTTTTTACTTCTCTTAATATACGATTTTATAGGGCACGATCTTTTTGAGTTTGGGAAAGAGATCCCCAGAGAAGAAAGATTAACCAAGAGGAAATCATTCTTCAAAAAAATCTATTCAAAAATGCCTTGGCTAGAAAAAGTTGTCGCATCATTTATAGCAACAATTTTTAGATCAGCATTTTTAAATACGATGATTCAATCGAAATGGTCCAGGAGATTAGCTGGTCTCCTTTTTACTATTTCGTTATATTTCATTGAACCCATTTTCGTTGTCATAAATTCTCGTGACAATGAAAACAAATTCAATGGAATTAAAAGTTTTAGAGTGCTGATAAATTACCTTGCCAGTAGCTTACTATGCAGTCTGGCACTATATATTACTTTCTCAGCGTTAATTAAAATATTCTAAAACCGGCTACGTTCATAATGAGCGCGCCGGTTTTAATTTTAACTATTTTATTTATTTATTTTATTCATTTGTCGTCCGTGTCCTCTTCCCATCCTTTCTCCATCACTTGTCCTTAGATTTAACTCTTTTCGAATTGCATTTGCTTCTTTAATTTTACCCTCATGAGCCAATTTCCAAGCTTCAACGAATTTTGGAAAATTATCCTTATTTATAACTTTCGTCGCCATTTTATTCCCAACCCTATTTTCAATAAGATCTTTCCACCCTTCATAATCTTGATTCGTCATTACTTTTGTAATTTGAGATTCAAATTCGGGTGTATAATTGGGTCCTCTTTTAGAATAATCACCTTGATAAGCAAGAGCTGTTCCTGAAACACCTAAACCTAAAACCAATGCCATCAAACCACTCATCATTAATTTATTTCTCATTCTAAATTAAAAATTATACTATTCTTACCTATTATATTTAATACATAAAAATAGATAACCATATTATGCTGATAATAGAACCTTGCCTATTTAATTTCTAAACAAGGCAAGTTTTTTATAATAATTACTATTGCAAATGACCGTCGTCACTTACATTATTAATACGCGGAGCGTGTTAGATTTATCTCATCATGTAATTAATTTGAAAATTTTGTCTATGACCATTACCTATCCATGGTCTAATTTCATTAGCCATAAAAATATCATCAAAATCTTTATCACCAATTATCTTAATTATTTCACCGACTTTTATTTCGGCTTTTGTTCTGATTGATGCTTTATTAATATTTATCATCCATATAGCACCATTCTGATCAATAACTTTTATTAAATCATCATTAACCTCAATAATTTTGCCGAAAAGTAAGCCATTTTCAGGGTGAGCCCAAAATTCATTTTTATCAAACATAAACCCCTGATAAACTGAAACGTTCTCTGATAAAGAATCTTCAATACTTTCACCAATCCCAACAACTGACAATACTGAACCTGAAATTACAGTTAAAGTTATATATATAAAAATAATTGTAATTGTCTTACGACGATATCCTAAATATGTCTTTCTATAATAATAATCACCCAAGATAGTAAATATAGCTAAAAATACAAACCAGAAATATGGCAAGGACCTAAGAATAAAACTGAAACCAAATCGATTGTATAAATACCAGTCATTATTGAATAAAATGGAGATAAGAATAGAAAAAGAAATTGCTCCGAAAACTAGCGAGATTCCAACAATGGACCAAAAAAGAACTCTTTTGAGATTAAAAAAGTTCTTCGAAATTGGCTTGATGCCATTCTCTTTTATTTTTTGTAAAGCTATTTGACTTATATCTTTATTTTCCATTTGTTAATTTTATATACTCTTCTTTAAAGAGTTTTTTTCCTCTTAATATTAAGTTTCCGACCGTACTAACTGGCTTTTTCAAAATATCTGCTATTTCCACGTAATCTTTTTCGTCCAAAAATCTCAGGACTAATACTTCCCGATATTTTTCATCCATCCTTGAAAGTGCTTCATCTATTTTATCTCTATCTAAAGAATTATCAATCTCACGAGCCATATCAAATGCATCTTCAAGTTTATCTATATCCTCCTTTTCAAATGGAATTGTAGGACGAGAAATTTTTTTTCTTATTTCACTAATAGTTTGATTATGAGCAATACGATATATCCAAGAAGAAAATTTTAAATCAGCATTAAATTCATTTAAATGATAATACGTTTTAATAAATACATCTTGTAAAATATCTTCAGCATCTTCTCGACTCAATTTAGAAATTCTCATAATATAATACAACAATTTACTTTCATATCTTTTTATCAAGCACAAAAAATGATCCGGATCATTTAGAGATAGTCCGACCAGTTCATTATCGGTCTTGTTCGTACAATATTCATGATTTACCATTATCTGTATATTATACGCATAATTAAGACTTTTTGTCGCATAATAAAAATAAGCTGAATATTTCAGCTTATTTTTAGACTAAATTTTATTTATTGAGGATTATCGGTTGGTTGAACAGTTGATGTTTCTTTTATCTCTTGGACTGGGACCGAAGCAGGTGCGGCAGCTTGAGTAGAAATACCTTGAGATTTAAATTTTACAAATTCACGATACATCATAAGCATAAGCATAAAACCAATTGGGTAAGTAATAAATGATCCAACTAGTAGCGCAAGAAAGCCAACAGCCATAAAGAGAGCAACAACAAAACTTTTCCAGAATAATAACCAGCCATTGTCTTTAGTCATATCCCAAGCTTCTTTAATACTTGCTCGTGCACCTTGATTTTTTTCAACAGAAATATAAGTTGCAAATACCAAGCGTCCAGCAACATAAAAACCTGGAATAATTAATAAAATAAATCCGCCCATTACGCAGAGGCCGTATAAGATACTTGTCTTAATGAAATTCCATATTTTACCAAAAGATGGGATAGATTGCTTTGAGAAAAAATTAAATTCTTTTTTATCAATAATATTCAAAATCAAACGTATCCACATATATGAAAGATACAAACCAATAATCGCCGAAACAATAGTAATCAATACAATAGTGGACGTTAATGGGTCACCTTCTTCTCTTCTTTGTCCTGTAAAATTTACTGCAAAGGTCGCTATCGTCATTAATAACAAAACCCCATAGTTCTCTTTGTATAGTGGCCAAGCCTCTTTTATTTTTTGTCCAATTTTGAATGTGAAATTCATAAAAATTATAATTATTAATAATTGTATTTATTATAACACAGTTTACAGAAATCAAAATAGTTTGTATACTTTGAATGAACCAAAACCTTAAAGCCATGGAATTAGCGATAAAAATAATTAAACTAATTATAATTATAAGTATCTTCCTCTTTGTTTTTCCAATGGTAATGGGAAAAGTGGGAAGTACAGACGCAGAGACCCCAAAACAGAACGTATAAAAAAGGCCGTTTCTCACTTGAGGAACGGCCTTAAAAATTATTAAATTTTATTTAGTATCATAGTAAAATTTTTCATTCACAATCATTCCATTCTCCCATCTTTGAACTGCTACTTGTGTTCGTGCGATTCGTCCCCAATCTTTATGAGTCACATCCATATATGATTCCACTGTTGAATAATTCTCCCCTGTAGCAATCCCTAAAGTCTTGGCACTATGAAATTCCACAATTCCATTTACAAAAGCTTTCTCATATTCACGATTAGCCTCCTTGCCAACACGCTTCTCCCCTTCATTCTCTTGCATTACAATTTCTTCAGAATAATATTTCTCAAATGCTTCTAATATTTTTCCTTCATTTACCATCTTAACTAAATCCTCAATTTTTTCTTTTATATTGTTCATACTTTATTTTTATTTATTTTAATAATTTTTCCTTCAATTAATGCGACTGAAACTTTTTTATAGGCAGACGACAAAATCCTTTGAAAGGTGCTCTGAGAAATTTCCATTTTTTTAGCTGCTCCTCTTTGGCATAAATTCTCAATATTTTTTAAACGAAGAGCTTCAGCTTCTTCAACTTCGATATAAATAATTTTCTCGGTCTTACAACATCCCTCTGGTTTAAATTCATTATATTTAGGTTGAAAATCAACTTTCTTGTCACATTTTGGTCTGACCATATGATTTGTTTAAATAACTTACTGCTTACAACTTTTTCATTACTTGCTTTTAAACTCGACCTGGTATATTATGAATATATACCCATAACTAATAAAAGTCAAATGAATGAAAAAATAATTAAAGCTTTGAATTGGCGTTATGCCACAAAAATTTTTGATCCTGAAAAAATAGTTTCAGAAGAAGATGTTCATACAATACTTGAATCAGCTCGATTGTCCCCTTCAGCCAATGGTGGTGAAATGTGGAAATTTATTGTTGTTAAAAATAAAGAAATTCGTGAAAAATTAAAAGTGGTCAGTGATAATCAACCAAAAGTTACTGACGCTTCTCATTTGATCGTCATCACATATCGAACTGATGCAAGTGAGAGTCTAACAAAAGAAAGATTGGAGCGCACTGCTAAAATTCAAAATGAAGATGTAAACAAGCTAACAAATTTAAAAAAAATGCTCGAAAATACTGTTTCTCAAAAACAAAAAGATGGAACCCTGGAATCTTGGATTCGATCTCAATCATACATTCCACTTGGAATCATGATTGAAACCGCGGCCCTTTTGGGAATTGACGGCGGCCCAATGGAAGGATTCGAGCCTAATAAGGTGAATGAAATTCTTGGGCTCAAAGAAAAAAATCTAAAATCAATCACTATGCTTGCTCTTGGCTATCGTGGAGATGATCCCGCTAGTCTCCGCCCCAAGGTTCGAAGAGACTTCGATGATGTTGTAGAAATAATAAAATAAAACCCCCGTACTTTTTAATTATACGGGTGTGACTGGGAACATTAAATACATCAAAAGCTTTTTAAAAAACTACTTACAAAAAACAAAACGGTCGTGGGGATCTGAAAAAGAATCAGGCCTCCCGTCGTAACCGTGTAGACTAGGCAAACTACTTTTCCTAGAAACTCCAAAAATTCGAAGATTACCATTTGAAAGAGCAACCGATTCCATTGCAATACCTAGAAATTCCCCCTTTAGTTGATCTTCATATTGTAAGCATAGCTGGGGACCAACTTCGTTAGGACAAAGTTTCAAACCAAGTTCTTTTGCTTTATCACAAATATCTTTATAGTCGGCACCTTTATTAAAGCCAAGGTCTGAAACCGAAATATTAAATAATTGAATTTCTGATAAAACTGTTGATAGAGTAAATTGAGGATGTTTAATAATTTCACATGCCCAATCATCAATATAACGTCCATTTTTTATGAGAAAATTAGAAAGGCCATCAACACTTTTTAAATTACCAATTTTAATGGTTTTCCAGATGATAAATTCTTGATATGAACATTTTGATTTAATCTCATGCGTACCATCAAGAAGACCAATTAAATCTGCTTTGCGCAAATTTTGAAGCATGTGGAGTAAACGTTTGGGGTCCACTCCCCAATCAATGAGTAGTTTTTTCGCCAACTCAAGAAAAGATGCAAGATTTTCACCCAACATCTCAACGACTTTTACATAAGCCATCTTTTTTTGTTTTTTGTTGAGAACAATATCGTTCTTAATGCTTAAATTACTACACTTTAAACATACTGTCAAATGCTATTTATCTAAATCAAGAATTTCGTCGATGCGGATTTGTTCGACGAATTCAGGGGTATGTGAGACTAAAATCATGGCGCCTTGGTATTCCGAGAGTGCTTTAGCAATCACAGGCAAATGGCGGAAATTGATATGATTTGTCGGCTCATCTAAGATAAGGAGGCCTGGACGGGTAAGAACAA
>CAZQOL010000037.1:0-1095 GCA_964595185.1 uncultured Candidatus Saccharibacteria bacterium
AGTATTCAAGACGCATGGGATGCTCATTTAATTCGAAATCAAATTGCTCACCAAGGCTCAGACTTTATTCTAAGTCAGATAGAAGGACGCCGAGTAATTAAAATGTTTCAAAACTTTTTTGAAGAATTAAGAATAATATAAAAAAAGAAGGCCATTGGCCTTCTTTTTTTATATTATATTTACTTTTTAATAAATCCTTCCAATGCTTTCAATGTTTCAACCGGTACGACATAAACAACTGTGTTGGATTGGTCAGAAGACATATCATTAATTGATTGGAGAGTTCTCAAGTGGAGGGCTCCAGGAATGGCACTCAAAACTCCGGCAGCTTTAGCAATATTTTCTGAGGCGGCAAGTTCTCCTTCGGAATTAATAATGACAGCTCTCTTTTCTCTTTCAGCTTCGGCTTGTTTACCGATTGTTCTTTCCATGTCAGCAGGAAGACTAACGTCTTTTAATTCGACATTATTTACTTTCAAGCCCCAAGGATCAGTTTCAAGGTCAACAATCTCTCTGATTCGGTCCGCAATTTTATCTCGGCTTGAAAGTAATTCATCGAGAGTAACTTCGCCGACAATATTGCGCATTGTAGTCTGTGCATACTGAGAAATAGCATAACGAAAATCTTCAACTTCAATAATCGCTTTTGGAGCATCACTAACTTTGTAATAAATAACGGCATTTACTTTGACTGAAACATTGTCGCGGGTAATAGCGTTTTGGTCGGGGACATCAACAGCCTTTATTCGGATATCAACTTTTTGGTAACTCTGAATAATTGGCCAAACAATTCTCCATCCAGGCTCCATAACGGAGGTGAATTTTCCTAAGGTGAACCTTATTCCTTTTTCATATTGATTAATTTGGCGGATACTAATAACAATAATAAATAAAACAATTCCTAAAATAACTAAGTAGCTCATATTTTTAAATATTAGATAATAATATATATTATACTGCTCATTTATTTTAAAGACAAATTAATGGGTAGGGAAGAAATTCGACTACAAAAAAAGAAGCCATTTAGGCTTCTTTTTTCAAATGCGCGACATCATAGAGAACGTAAGAACTGCAATCAAATCTCATAACGGGTAC
>CAZQOL010000037.1:1195-7656 GCA_964595185.1 uncultured Candidatus Saccharibacteria bacterium
AATGCGCGACATCATAGAGAACGTAAGAACTGCAATCAAATCTCATAACGGGTACTTATACATTCCTGACTTAAGAATACACATGATAATTAAAGAATAAATGAGGTATATGAGTTAAGGTCAGCTGGAGTGTATCGCGTTGACACTGAAGCTTAAAAGCATTATTATAATGGTATAAATATGACACCAGAAGAAAAGGCAAAAAAAATTGAAGAAATTTATAATGAAGCCATTGAGAAGCTTGAAGAACTTAATAAAGAGCGCAAGGGTATTGTTTCGGGGTATATAAAAGAGCTTGAAGCTCAAAAAATAGATGCGATTCGGGCATCTATATTAGAAGATAAATAATTATTAACATGGACAGAGAAAAAGAATTATTGAAGCAAGATTTAAGTAAATTAGAAACAGCTGAAGAAGTTGAAAAACTTCGTGAAGATGCCGAGTTACTAGGTCATGAAGATATCGTTGAATTAGCAAAACAGAAATTAGGAGAAATAGAAAACAAAGCTAAAACAATAGAAACTACAAGTGAATCTCAAATTTCACAAGTTAATGAATATGGGGGTTCAAACGAAGAGATTATAAAGAGAACAGGAGAAGTTGACCAAAAAATAGAAGAAGTAAAAACTCAAGCACAAGAGAAAATTACTAAAGTACAAGATGAAAATAAAGAAGAAGTAAAAATTGAAACGCAAGAAAAGACAGTAGAAACACAAAGTAAACCTGAGGAAAAAAATAAAGAATATGAAAATAAGGTTTTTGGTTTAACAACAGAAGGATTAAAGTTAGATGCTCAATTGGATTATCTATTCTTAAAAAAAGATATTCCAGGTTTTACAAAATTATTAGTCGAAAAATTTGAAAAGGAAATAGAACATATAAAATTAAATAATGAACAATTAAAAGAAAGAGAATTAATAGAAAAACAAAAAGACCCTTCTTTTAGTCGTACCTCCATGATAAACCAAAATGAGGAACAAATAAAAGCTTATGAGAAAAGAATTGAATCGGCCAAAGCAGATGTAACTGGACTTTATGAATATAATACTAGAGTTGATGGTCGTGGTTCGTCCGCCAATGAAAATATAAGTGGTCTTAGTCCTTCTCAGCTGGCTGGTAAATATCATGCAGAAATTAGGCACCTTATGGAAGAAAATGAAAAATATTCTCCAAGTGGTGAACATGATTCATTCCCCCATAAGTTTGATAAATTAAGTGGATTAATAGATATAGCAAAACAAGAAGGAGATACTGATTTGTTAAATTATATTAAACAATATGGCGTTAAATTACCTGATGAAATAAAAAATAAACTACAATAATAGAGTTATTTCACGAAAAATTGGATTTTTAATAAAAATATACAGGCAATGTCTGTATATTTTTATTTTGGTGGTTTAAATTATTTCGTATGTTATTAAAATAACAAAAAGCAAAGAATTAGGAGTTGCTCCAGCTGACGCCGCTACGATGTCAATGATTGATAACAAATTCCTTGCATGAATAATTGGGACTATGTTAACATGAATATGTAAATACGGACATCGCTCGGAACAAGGTTGAAGTTAAGAATAAATATGATATGTATATGCAAAATTTAACGAAACCTTGTTTTTGGGGAACTCAAGAAAAAATAACTCCAACAAAACCATATGTGACATCTAACCAATGAGCACATAAGGCAAACGGCTTTGAATAAGAGCCATAAGGGATATTTAGACCCTAATGCGAAAGCTGGGAAAATGGTTGTGACGATTTTCCACCCAGCCATCTGATTAGTGCCGAAGTATTTCAGATTGAAAATCGAAGTGATTAAGTAAGGCTAATGACGGTTATACTATGCTTTATGAAGGGGGCTTGCGGTTGTTCAATCACCGTTAATAAATAAAATCTGGTCAAGTTTAAATTCACAGCGTTACGCGTCTATTTGACCCTCCTATAGAATTATCTCTGTTTCGTATTTAAAGGAATACGGAAGCTATCAAGGGGTAAAGTCGTCCTGTACCTAAATATTGAATTCTACCCAAAATAAATGAGTAGTATCAGGAACAGGAGTAGTTACGGAGTTTTGCACAATATCGTTATAATAGATGAAATTTTAGCCCATTGTACATAATGCTACACTATATGATATTTTAGCCTTTTCTTAAATTTTATTTTGTAAAATTTTTGACTCTTTGAATATCAATTTTCAAGATTTTATCAAAAAGCGTAGGTTGTATGGCTACCTCTGGAGTCCCACCTTTGCTATATAAAATAGATGACTACTCCCCGTACACCCCTTTTAAAACTATGAGAGTATACTAACGAAACTATTTTCTGAGCCTTATTTTTTTTATATAAAGTGATGTTATTGTTTACGAAACTATGCTATAATACAAGCATAAATACCTATCTAGGTATTTTAATTATGATATGTATATGGACAATCCTTTAGTCTGCACCTACTAACGATCGGTGAAAGGTGCTCTCATATCATTATTAACTCCTAACAATTAAATATCATGGAAAATAACAAAGAAGGCAACATTCTACTAAAGAATGAGGCTAAAGAAGAACGCATATATAGAGATACTGTGCTAATTCGCATTGATAGAGGCTTAAAAGAAGCTCTTAAAGAACTATCAAAAGAAACTAAGAAAACGATGTCAAGAATCGTTGATTTTGCCGTAGGTGCATATCTCAAATCCCTCAAAAAGATAAAAGGGCATAGTTCCAATTAACAATTTAATAATCAGACTTATGGATTTTAAAAAGATTAGAAAGGCTGTTTGTGGTAATTGTCATAAGAAAGCAGTTGCGGGACAGCCATTAGAAAAATGTAGAGAGTGTAAGTTAAAGTTTTGCCCAGACCACTTTTGGAGAGGACAGTATAACGAAGAAAGAGTGGGTTTGTGTGAAGAACTAGGTGTCATTTGTGACAAATGTAAGGAAAAATTTGGATATATAGATATAAGTGAGTATTTCAAGATTAAGAACAACTTATAACATCTATTATTCAGGAACATGTATAGTCTAGGACGTGAGTTTGAGTTAAAAAGGTAACATTACTCATTTCTGTATTCAGGCTCCGTCCTTACCTATACATAATTTATTAAAATAAAAAAATATCATCATGAATATAACAAATACGAACAGCATGAATATTTCTAAAGAAAGATTATTACAGTTCATACGACTTTTTGAACAAAAAACTGGAATAAAACTATCGGAAGAAAAAGCATTAGAAAGAGCAGAGATATTATTACGAACAATCTCTCTCTTATACAAACCAGTGAACAAGTTTGACTATTACAAAACGGAAGTAGATTATTCTTTCTTTTGTACTCCCCAAAACTCATAAAACTATGAAGGAGTAAATTATCATTAAAATAAAAAATTATTATGAAAACAAAATATGTAGCGTATATAAGAAAATCAAGTGAGAGCAAGGAAAAACAAGCTCTTTCTATAAGGTCTCAAAGAGATAAGTTACGGGAAGAATTCCCCGACTTAGATATTGTAGAATGGATTGAGGAAGAGAAAAGTGCTTTCAAGCCATACAACAGACCAAAATTTACAAAGATGATGGAGAAGATTCATAACGGTGAAATAACTGGTATAATTGCATGGCACCCCGATAGATTATCTCGTAACGAAATAGACGCAGGTAATATTACTTACGCCTTAAGATGTGGTGTTTTGAAAGATTTAAAATTTGCGAGTTATAATTTCACCATATCACCAGAAGGAATACAACAGCTTCAAAATTCTTTATCTGCTTCGCAATATTCTTCTGCCAAACTTGGCGTTGATGTAAAGCGTGGTTTGGGAGATAAATTAAGTATGGGAAGAATGCCAAGTCAGGCACCAATAGGTTACCTCAATACAAAGTTAGCGACACGAGGAGAAAATAAGATAATAGAAGACCCAGAACGTTTTAATCTTGTTCGCCAGATGTGGGATTTAATGCTCACTGGAAGTTACAGCGTTCCGCAGGTAAGAGATATTGCAAATAACAAATGGGGGTTAAGAAGCCTAAAAAAGAAAAGAGTCGGAGGAAGTCCTATTGGCTATACTAGTGCGTATAGTATGTTTTCAAACATATTTTATACTGGAAACTTTATATATAGAGGTATTTTACATAAAGGAGACCATAAAGCGATGATAACAATGGAAGAATTTGACCTTGTTCAGAAAATATTAAAAGAAGACGGTAAGCCACGAGCAAAGACTTATGAATTTGCTTACGGCAGTGGAACT
Source organism: uncultured Candidatus Saccharibacteria bacterium (assembly GCA_964595185.1). Lineage (GTDB taxonomy): Bacteria > Patescibacteriota > Minisyncoccia > Phycocordibacterales > UBA9973 > UBA8515. Next base: position 5,438 of record CAZQOL010000037.1, read on the forward strand.
TTCAGATGTGAAGAGTGCAACCATTCTTTTGTTGGCATTGAGAAGATAAAATATATAAAGAGTAAGAAGATAACAAAAGGTTATACTCTGTATCTTTGTGGCGGTAAAAAGAGAGTTACATCTTGCAGTCAGAGATACAACATGAATGAAATTGAGCTTGAGGAACAGATAAAGAATGAAATCAGCAAATACACGATTGATGAAGAATTTCTACACTGGGCACTTGAAGTCATGAAAGATAATAATTTCGCCGAAGCGGCGACAGTGGAGAGTATCAAAGACAGCGTTACGAAAACCTTAGAAGACAAACAAGAAGAGCTAAAGAAACTTATTCAAATGGCGATGAAAGGATTCATATCTGATGAAGAATTCAAAGAATCAAGAGCCGAACTAGATAAAACCATAAACAACTTGAAAAGCCAGTCCACAGAAGATGAGAGTGTTAAAGATAAGAACCTCATGGAGCTAACCGAGAAAGCTTTCAATTTTTCTGCTTATGCCCTCATTACGCTAGAGAAGTGCGACAAGCACACCAAGAAAGAAATAATCAAAAGCTTGGGTTTGAACCGAACGATAAAAGACAAAAAACTCAGTATTATAGCCAATGAATGGTATACAGAGATAAGAAAAGGCTACTTTTCTCTTAGAAAAATATTAAACGAGAATGAACCAGAAATAACTTGCAAACAAAGAACGATAGATGATTTTCCTCATCTTCGTTCATTATTGCGCAGTCGAAGGGACTTTCGCCCTACGGGCGCGGGTATTTTTCGGCCTCATAAATTCGGCAACGAAAAATCTTTCAAGATCCCTTAAGGAGCAAAGCAGTTAAGTTGGGGGACTTGGTCACAAGTATTTTTCTGGTGAAAAATCTCGCGACCCCGACTCGGCTCGACAGCCTCCGTCTTTCAAGATACCTTCGACTACAAAAAAAGAAGCCATTAGGCTTCTTTTTTCAAATGCGCGGCTGATGGGTGTTGATCCCACGACCTCTCGCGTGACAGGCGAGTGTTCTACCGTTGAACTACAGCCGCATATTCTTTAAACTAACATAAAACAGAAAATTTTTCCACTTTATTGTGTCGACGGCAGGGAGTGCGCCTGCGACCTTCTCTTTATGAGTGAGATGCTCTACTGACTGAGCTACGCCGACATGATATACAATATAGCATAATATTAATTAATTTCAACTCTCAATTATTTTTCAATAATTCAACTTGTCCTAACGTTCTATAAAGTATCTTTGAACTTTGTTTTATTCTTAAATGCATAACTCCATTATATGACGATCGATTTGAGAATATTTTTTTATGCTTGGATTTTATATAAATTGTATTTCTAAACTGTGATAATGGTATTTTGGTTATATTACTCCAATACTTTTTAATTTCTAATTCTCTATCTTTGTGATCTTCGTTTACAAAAATTCTAGGTAAATAGTCATCTATTTTAATATTGAATTCAATAGAAAGCCATTTCATAGAAATTAAAATAACGGCAGGATCACTATTAACTATGCCAAAAGTTGCCCCCGTTTTATTTCCTTCTGCCCAGTATAAAGCAGTTCCAATGAGACAAATTTCACGATTAGAAATTTTACCAATAAATTCTTTTGCTTTTTGTTTTTCCTCGCTAATAATTAATTGACTTTTTAAATGATTTGTATTTGCGCCCTTTAAAGCTCCCGCGTAATTTTTTATTTGAGCTCTTTTCTCTAGTGAGATTACTTGTGATTTAGTAAGTACAATATCACGACACCACGAACTTAAGGTACTTTTTGATACATTAAGTTTAATTACAATTTCACTAAAACTGTAACCCTGTTTTCTTAGAGCCCTTGATTTTTCTTTTAAATCAAACTTAGACATACAGCTACATTATAGCATGACACATGTCCAATAAAAAGATTATTAACAATTGTTGCGGGACTTGGAATCGAACCAAGTTCTTAAGGTTATGAGCCTTACGAGATACCATTTCTCTATCCCGCTATTTCTATATTTCAACTTACTTATCTTACGAGATACCATTTCCTTTGCCTCGCCGAAGCAAATGCGAAGGCGGTTTTATCCCGCTACAAAACAAAGCAATAAACAATGCCTATTTTAGAGGATTATTTATTAGTTTATTAATTTAGTTATTATACATAATATATATAAAGATTGCAATGATTGAAAACAATCATATTTTATAGTAATCTTAAGGAGATTTAAGTTTGC
>CAZQOL010000038.1:0-2046 GCA_964595185.1 uncultured Candidatus Saccharibacteria bacterium
AAGGTAAAACCCAGAGGTCGTTAATCATGGGTGCCATCAACTGGACTTCTCCGAATATCTGGCCGGGAATAAGGAGATGCCCCTCGGGGTAACTGGGATTGGGCTCTATAAGCGCTTAAGCGTCCAGTTGTGTGTCCAGCCGGCCAACATTGATCTTTGGAAGCAAATGAACGTAATTGCAATATCGTTAGGGCGACTTGCTCAGGAACTAGCAAGACATAAACGTTCACTATAGGCCAGCTAAGAGATATGGTAGGTAAAAACATGGCCGATGAAATACTCTCAGACTTCTTTGCTACTAACAATCATTTATTTACTTAAAATATGAAACACTTAATTCTATGCCCCAAACACCAGAAGAAAAAAAGCATTCATTGGATAATCCCTTTTATTATAATTATGTTTTTAATCGAACAGATTTAAAACGATTATACGTAAAATGGTGGGAATACCCTATTTTATGGTTTCTTCCTACGCATGTTCAAGTGTCAGATGGATATGTCTTTTACTTTAAACTTTGGCAAAATAGATATTACTTAATGAAAACCGAATCTTTATGACCACCAAAGAACAAATAGAATTTATAAGGCAAAAATGTATTGAGGCGAATCCTGAAATAATGGAGCTGAAGTTTGGATGCCGACTAAAAGATAAAGTCGATGGCGAAGAGTATTTATTTGTAGATTGGCATTTCAATACTTGCCCTACTGTTTTACCAGTTGAAGCTATCGGCAAAAATCCTTTTGAAGATGAATGTGCATGGCAAGATACAATCTTTTCAATGGGGTCTGTTACAAATGAAAAAATAAAACATCCTCTTGGAAATAATGAAAGTACTTATGAAATTATAGGCCGTCCTATTCGGCTGGCTGATGTGCTGATCTTATTACAGGATTCCAAAAATTTAAAATGGCGAGAAGTGGGTATAGGTGATCCCCGATTGCTAACACCAATATTGCTTACTTCCTATTGGGATCTTTTTAAAGACGACCTCACCTTACAATCCCCCGAAACCATAGAATTCATCTTTAACCTTTTAAAATCATGACTAACGAACCAAACAAACGATTCCCCCGTGTCAGCGCATGTTGTAACGCCAATACACGCATTTATTATGGTGGGCAAAAAGGTTACGAATGGGAATGTATCAAATGTAATCAAGCCTGCGATGTAATAGCTGATGAGGGATTACGATTTTGAATGTTGCAATGACTGTAATTTACGAGCTGAAAATCAAGACTAATTTTTTACCCCCAAAACTAGAATGACCATTGAAAAAACTATACAAAAAGCTATCGAAGGCGGGTGGCAAACAAATAAATTGCTCTAATTGTCTCAATCCTTGGATTGGACATAAGCAAACCCGCATTGGGAATAGGTATTGTCAAAGATTACCCGATATGGATAGAGCAATGCTCGACCCTCTCTTCTGGCAATCTCTCGGTAAGGCAATGGGGTGGAAAAAATCAGATATAGCGTGCAATCATTCTTATAAACGATTATTTCCAGATGGGTGCATAATAGCTGAATTGCATCCTGCTATGGATGGTTGGGAAATAGCTTGGCATGCTTTTGTTGCACATTTAGCCGAAGGAAAAGGCATAGAATCATTCTTTAACCAATTTTAACCATGCCCACCAACGAAAAAAGCGAGTGTGATTGCCTACCGTGCTATCGTTGCAATCCACGTAACAATAAGTTTCGTACTTCTTGCCCTCACTGCTACCAAGATGAGGTAGAAGAAAGAGTATGTACTTGTATGGATATTCCATGTACTTGCCCACTTATGGATATTCCATGTACTTGCCCACTTTAATAACCTTATTACTTTATGACTGACCCCACCCCCGACAAACTCGCCGAAGCGAAAAAGCTTCTTGAAATATGGAATATCGAAAAGAGTGATACAATGGGCGGATACGTATATATCAACCCTATTCATGTTGCACACACCGATGCATTATTAGCCGCCCAGTCCCTCATCAGCTACGAAAGAGGACGAGAGGACACTCTTAATTCTATTATTCATGAATGTGAGCCAGCTAT
>CAZQOL010000038.1:2056-3901 GCA_964595185.1 uncultured Candidatus Saccharibacteria bacterium
TCCGGGCCCTGCTGGAGAAGAGGAGGGAGAAGCGTGGCTGACCCCCTCCGCGAGAAGCTCAAGGCTCTGGTCGAGGAGATGGCTGCCAGCCCAATCCTGGCGCTGCACGGCTACGCCCATGCCATCGCCGCCCTCCTCGCAGCGAGCGAGCAGAGGAAAAGAGATGCTGAAATTGTAGATAAAGCAAACGCATTTTTTATCTCTAAAGAGCATTCTTTTGAAAATGGCATTGATCCTTATTCGGGATGGGTACCTCTTGAAATTATTGAAGAAAAAATGACACAAATTCACAAAGAAATCCTCAATCAAGACTCCCAGCAGAACATATCCTCTAACCAAAAATAATTATGCAAAATGTTAAAAGAACTTTTTTTCTTACAAAAGAAGAAGTCAAAAAGCAGCAAGAGATTACAGGAAACCAATATATAGATTATGGCTCCCCTCATTACGAACTTGAAGACGGAACCATAATGTGGGGACAACTTGGTTACCCTGCTGACGGATCACGTTGGCACTCTGCAATCCGTAACCCCCAAAACTAGAATGACCTACGAAAAGCCTAAAGAGGGAAAATGGGTGCAGCCTATCCGTAAAGGATATAAATTTGCTTGTTGTGATTGTTGCCTAGTCCATAAGTTAGATTTTCGTATTTATAGAGGCCGTATTCAATTTCGAGTATTCAGAGACAATCGTTCAACTGGGCAAATGAGAAGATATAATAGAATACATCTTAAACACACTTATTAATGACCAAAATTTTACTTTTTATTCTAAACAAATGGTTCAATGGAACCCCATGCAAATATGGCCTTATTAACAATACCCAGGCTTTTGATAGAGGATTTCTGGATGGGACATTGGAAAGTTATCCCGAGATGACTTTGAAAGGATTTTTAAAAATGATTGATCAATTTAACGAATGTGGAAAGAGCAAAGAAGGCTGTGTAATCAAGGGAGGAATTATCTATAAAGGCGATGATATCCTTTACGACGAACTTACTAATAACCAATTTTAACCATGCCCACCAACGAAAAAAGCGAGTGTTTATGTCATTGCCATGTACACAAAGATTGTGGCGGCAGTCCTGATTATATCTGTGAATGCGCCTGTAAACTCGCCGAAGCGAAAAAGGAAATTGAAGAATGGGAAAGAAATAAAGGTCTTGCCTGTTCTCATACAAAAATCCCTTATGAATATACCGAAAAACTTTTGGCTGCAACAGCTCTCATCAGCTACGAAAGAGGACGAGAGGAGCAAAAGAAGAAGGATGCTTTAATTGTTGCTAAGGTGCAAGTGGGTATTTGTAGTAGGGGTGCAAGAAGTGGAGAAAGCTTTGTTTTAGATCAAGTAAGAAAAACTATCCTTAACCCCTCCCCCGATACAAAGTAACAAACCCTCTTTATGAATATACAATGGCAGAAAAAATACGTTAAAAGTGGTGAAGCCTTTTTCTTGAAAGATCAAGCGAAAATTGAAAACTATATTAAGAATCAGATATTATTTTTAGTTCCAGTTTTTGGTGACGATGAAGTAAATAGTTTTGTGAAAACATTCTCAAAGATTTTTACAGAAAATAATAACCATGAAATTATAATAGTTTTTAAAAACGATTTAACTTTTAGTTTAACGAAAAGATTACCTGAAATCATGATTAGAGTTTATAAAAAAATGCTCAGGGATTTTGAGAAAAAATTAGAAAATTTATCTTCTAAAATATCAAAGTAACAATATAAAAATTCTTAATAAACTTTCCGATGCAAAGTAACAATGAAGAAAAGAAGTGCGATATTTGCCGCGGTAGAGACATTCAGGGAGGGTGTCCAAAATGTCTTAAATATAATAAT
>CAZQOL010000038.1:3911-5309 GCA_964595185.1 uncultured Candidatus Saccharibacteria bacterium
GTAGAGAAATCAGAAATTGTTAGTCTAAATAACAAAGGAGAAAGATTTGGCCATGATGTTCTTGATGAAATAAGGAAATGGGATACAAATAAAAGGAATTGGTTAATAGAACAACTACAATCCTCAAATAACGGAACTACCAAATAATCTCTTTATACTTTAAGATTGGAATATGAAAAAAGATTTTCTATACAGTTTTACACTGGTGTTAGGAGTGGGAATAATAATCCTTTTACTAATAGGATGGATAGGGCCCACATTTGCTCCGAAATCTCCTGAAAAAGATCCCTCCACCCTCTGGAACGTCTACGAAGACCAAGACAACGGAGTAACCTGTTATATTTATGATGAGAAGAGTATATCGTGTTTATCTAATCAATAAAGATATGAATGATATTTTAGAAGAAATTGAAAATATTAATGATTATACCGATATTCGTACAATCATTAATTTAAAAAAAAGACTGGATTATTTGAATATATATAACCCTGAAACTAGAAAGATATTACTCAAAGCCAAGGAAAAAGGAATTTTTTAAACACTAAACCATGACCCAATCTGAAAAACTACAAAAGGTTATTGAAAGGGCGGTAAAGAATGGATGGAATAGTGAAAATCCTGATCCTGAACTTATTTATTTGGAGTATGAAGAAGGAAAAGAATATTCTAAAGATATTGAGAGTTTAATCTTCCGACATGACTTTGCCAAAGCTTTTTTCCAGCCAGAAATAACCGAAGCTACTAATGGTAATTTTTTTTGGTATGTTAAAACTTGGGCTTATCATATCCAAAAACTCGCCCTCACCCCACCCTCAGAACGTATAGATTATCTTTATAACTTCATTGAAGAAAAATGATAACTAAAACAGTAAAAAGAGGATTATTACCTATGCAAAACATGTACTTTTGCAATACTTGACGAAATTATAAATAAAAATCCCCCTCCGATAAGTATCTAGGGAGGGGATGATTTAGTTTGTTCTTTTTAATTTTCTTCTTGATTACCAGAAAAACTCTTCACAGCGTCACTTACCTTATAAAGCCCTAAATCTGCAATTAAAAAGGTTATAAACTCTTGAGAGGTAACTTTCCCTATAAAAAAGAAAAACACCATTATAGCCAATCCTAATAACGTAAGGAATAATTTACGTGAGTTCCATTTGGAGTATTTTCGAGATTTCATTTGAGTGAATTATCAATATATTTTCCGTCAATACCAATGACTTTCTTATTATTAAGGCTTGCTAAAGCCTTTTCTTGAAATTCAGGACGTTCTAATAATGTCTCAAGAACTAAGCCGCATTCAAAAGGAGAAAGCCTTAAAATGTTACTCTTGTTAGGTAACAAAGATTTTCGTCTATTCAAGTACATCTCACCGTCCGCAAAACTGATTGAAA
>CAZQOL010000038.1:5319-6533 GCA_964595185.1 uncultured Candidatus Saccharibacteria bacterium
ACTTGCATTCAATTTATCGTAACGAAATAAAACAGTCATTGTTCGTTGCATCTCGAGAGTAGGCTCAGAGTCTTTTGAGATTAAACCTTTCTCAATTCCCCACTCCCATGCAGGAGTAGCCCATTCAGTAAGTTTAGGTGTTTCATCCATAGGTTCAATATTTAAAAAATAAGATAAAATATCATTCGGTAAAAGAATGCCCGGACAAGACTTGTAGTGCGCTACTTTCCTATGGCAAAAAACATTATCTTTAGGAATTTTATAAATAAGCATTTTTTCATGTAAGAAATCGGCAACGGCCTTTTTCTGTTCTGGAGTAGGTAATTCAATATCGCCGTTCATGTCGAGGCATATTGAAAGAGCGCGGCCATCATTCATATTGTCTTGATACTGTGCCGCTGTTACTGTGCCGTCTGCTCTAAATTGGTGGATAGTACCTTTAGCTGATACTTCATAGTTATAACCACCACCGCCCCAGCCCTTACTTCTATGATAAGCATCCGTTGCTTTCCATTGATCAGGATTCTTTTTATAGCTCACCGCTGTATGGTGAACAAAAATGTACTTTGGAACCATAAAACCAGCACAAAAAATAAATAATTTTTGTGTGGTAGAAATAGGCGTCTACACTATACATCTATTAATGAATTTTGCAAACCCATGATAAAATCAATCTGATAGACAATCAAACTCCTGGCCTTTTGGGATTCGGGGGTTTTATTTATAACCGGTGAAATGGTCAATTTTAGACAATTGGCCGGGTAAAAACTTAATGTGTAAGCCAAAAAGTAAATGCCGGCATGTTTTTCGATGCAGGTCCATATCTTTTTTGGCTTATAGTAAGCAAAAAACTTCCGGCCAACCCTGGGAATAACCCTTTTTGGGACCGTAACGGTCCGAACCACAAATTATTACATCCCCTACTACTTCTTAGTTCGAACCATGACAAATTTATAACAAAATTGACTCTTAACTCCCCTCTTTGGTATATGTTCACGCCCTTAATATCTATCAATGAAAAAGATTATAGGCGTTTTGGTGCTGTTACTATTACTGAGTGGGTGCTCTTCAAACAATGACTATAAAGTGAGAAATAGGAATCATGTTGCTGATAATGAATAGATTGTTGTTTTATAAATAACTATGGTAATTTAGGAGAGAAATGGGAATTCATATAGCTATAGCATCCTTTGAAGTGGGAGGAAGAGTTACGC
>CAZQOL010000038.1:6559-7333 GCA_964595185.1 uncultured Candidatus Saccharibacteria bacterium
TCTCTTACTAAAAGTAAGAAAGTCTAACCGCCCTGTTCCTCCTCACTTTGGAGGTACAAAAAACCTCCTTAACTGCGGGCTGTTGCGCAAACCCACAGATAAAGAGGTTTTTATGCGCAACGGTTAAAATTATAGTTGAATACAGTTAATAGTCAAAATATTGACTGTATAGTAAAATATATGATATAGATAATTACCTTTAAATATTCCTTATATGTCTTACTTTTGGCGGGCCCTTATGCTTATAGCTTGTATATATGGCATACTCAATCTTCACTGGATTTTGGGAATTATTTTAGGAATCTTTACTTTTATTGTTGTGCTAACTATTTGGGAAGACATCGGAGGACATTTTCTAATGAAAGAAATAAAATTAAACATATCTTATTACATGAACTGGGTCATGTTTTCGGATTAAAACATAACTCAGTTTTTGTTATGGATGAACGTGTAGCCGATCGACTCGAAGATATCCCAAAGGCACTACAAGGCCAATTTGGTCAAATTGAATCACCAACGTGGTATTACGATTTTATTAGGACGACACAAACGATACACTTTACTTGGAACAAGGGCGGCGAAAACAACATCCCAGTAGGTTTTGCACCCAATAAGACTCTACCAAGAGAAGTAAAATCAGCCATTGGATTAAAAGAAGAGGGTCATCATTCTTTAACTCTAAAGTATCTGAGATCTCCTGTTGGAGTAAACTTTTCTTATTTTGAATTAGACATCGAAGTTCTTGGTGAGAAAGATATAAAAAAGGTAATGTTA
>CAZQOL010000038.1:7369-7627 GCA_964595185.1 uncultured Candidatus Saccharibacteria bacterium
GTATTTTGATTTAGGATTCAGCCCAAAATCCTATTTGGGTACTGCTACCATTATATTAAAAAATACAGCTGCTACACTCACACTCAACAAAAGCGCAGTCCTCAGAATTTTTCTTCCTGAAAGTGCCACATGGTGGGAAATTAGTGGATAACTGATTACAGATGGTTTTACGCCGGCAGTAAAGAATTAATCAAAGTATGCATAGTTTTTCTTATCCGCTCCTGTAAAGAAACTACAAAACTTCTAGTGCTTTCTAAA
>CAZQOL010000039.1:0-7395 GCA_964595185.1 uncultured Candidatus Saccharibacteria bacterium
GGAAAGATAATTGGGACGGGACAGAATATGGAATGGATTATGATGAGAGCCGTCCATTTTTTAAACAGTTGATTGAACTTCGCAAAAAATCTATTTTTGTAGCGCTTGAGTCTTTATATCCATCACTTGTTAACACTAAATATACAAACAATTCTTCTTATCAGAAAAATTGTTTTATGACAATTTACGCTGATTATGATGAACACTGTGCTTATACTGTTTTAACGGCCCACAATAAAGATTTACTCGATTGTTATAGGTCAAAAGAATCAGAATTGTGTTATGAATGTGTCGGAATATATAAATGTTATAACTGCAAATGGAGTGAAGAATTAGATAGTTGTGTAAATTGTTCTTTTTGTCAGTCATGTTACGGATGTAATGATTGTGTTGGGTGTGTAAATTTAAGAAATAAAAGTTATTACATTTTTAATGAGAAGTATACAAAAGAAGAATATTTTGAAAAATTAAAAGAGCTAAATTTAGATACTTATGATAGTCAACTGGAATTAAAAAATAAAGCAGAATTATTTTGGATTAAAAAACCAAAAAGATCATATCATGGTAATAGTTTAAATATAAATGTTACAGGGGAGTATGTATATGAATCAAAGAATACAAAAGATTCTTTTAATGTCTCTGGAGCAGAAGATTGTCGCTATTCTCAATACTTATCTATTCAAGGATCAAAAGATTGTTATGATTATACTGGTTGGGGCGACAGTTCCTCGTTACTTTATGAATGTTATATTATAGGGCAAGGAGCTTACAATAATAAATTTTCTTCTGAGTGTTGGCCCAATGCCCAAAATGTAGAATATTCATATTATTGCGTTCAGGGGAAAGATTGTTTTGGGTGCGTAAATTTAAAAAGAAAACAGTATTGTATTTTAAATAAACAATATACAAAGGAAGGATATTTCAGATTAAGAGAAAAGATAATAAAAGACATGGATAGGAATCCATATATAAACAAGATAGGGCATGTCTATAAATATGGAGAATTTTTACCACCAGAACTTTCACCTTATGGCTATAACGAGACAATGGCTTATGAGTACAATCCATTTTCTAAAGTTGAAGCTGAATTATCGGGATATAATTGGTCCGATATTCCTAAACAAATTTATAATTTTACGTGTACTTCTGATACATTACCTCAAACTTTTAAAGAAATAACTAAAGATGACATAAAAAAACAGATAATAAAATGCGATACTTGTGACAGAGGTTTTAATATAAGTGATGTTGAATTTGAACTGCTTGAAAAATTTGATCAGCCAGTGTCACACTCTTGCCCAAAATGTAGACACAATCGTCGATTTAATAGAACAAATAAACCAGGATTATATGACAGAAAATGTGATAAATGCGGAATAGAAGTTAGAACTCCATATGCTCCCGACCGACCAGAAATTATTTATTGTGAGAAATGTTATCAACAAGAAGTATTCTAAGTAATTATTAATTACTAATTACTAATTAAATCAAAAATTCAGCAAGGCTGAAAAATAGGCTTGGAAATTAAAGTTTAAAATTAACTCAGCAAGGCTGGAATTTTAGGCTGAAATTTTTTGAGGGAAATAAAAAAGAGCGCTCCGAAAAATGGAACGCCCCAAAATCTTCTATGAGAAAACTTACGCCGTTTGAGGGGGTTTAAATTGGTTTCTTCAAAACCTTTTTTTGAGGCCCCCTTTTAACGTTAAATTCTGTATTTGCTGACTCCTTAATGGAGGATGTTTTTATAACGCGAAATTTCGCGCCCTCGGATAGAACCTTATCTTTGATGACAATCGCCACTAATAACCCCGTCAGTTTTTCTCCCTTACAATCATCATCGGTGGAGATTGTGGAGTTTGCCATAAAAATGGCTGGTGGGTAAAAGGTTGCCTGATTGTAACAAGAAGACAAGATTGAAAGTTGAACTTTGCGGTTTTTTTGACACTCGCCTAAAACCGTCATGCTTGTGAATAAAAATACAAGCATCATAAATAACTTCATTGCCGGGTCCTTTCTTTTTTAGGTTAAGATCGTTATAGAAACAACATAACATAATAAAATAATCTGGGTAACTTTTTTTGTTTTGTCTTCCCCAGCAATACCTCCTCCCTTTGTTTTTAAAATGGATTTGTACTTTATTTATGAAGCACTTGCAGAAGAACATCGAATTCCTCAGTCAATACAAGTTTGCAAGGAGCTCATTTAATGCTTCAAATATAGTCTATTCTACTTGAAGTTTTTGTCAAGAGAAGGCTTCTTTTTAAAAATGTGTTTTTTGACTCCTAAAATGATGATTCCGTTTGTCAAAATAAAATAAAGAGGGAAGGCATAATTTAAAAAAGAGAAATTTGTAATTATTAAAAAAGTAATTATTTGATTTAAAATTCCTAATGCATAAGGACTAGCGATTTCTGTCTCGCTATGTTTCCAGCTTTTAATTATTGTGGGGATGCTGGCAAATAAATCGGCCAGGATTGCGAACGAGAGTGAAAGTATTCCATTTTTAGTTGTAATCCAAATTATAATTGCGACGAAAGAAAGTAGACCACACAAGATATCAAATTTAGTTATACTGCTATAAAAATTTTTATTAAATAGTGAAAATATTACAACCAGCAATGGAGGAAAGCCTGCCATAAAGGTTGAGACAAGGAGGGGAATACTAACACCAGATTTATATGAAATATAAATGCCAACTAGTGGGGCAATGGACCAAAAAATCCACGAGATAATATTGGGCCTGGTTTTACCATATATAATGTCTTTTATATAATAAAATATACCAACCAAACCAAATATTATAGAAAGATAGGCAAAATATTCGGGAATCATATTAAAATTATAGCATTAAAAAATTAAAAATAAAAAACAGCCGGTTTTTGTCCGGCTGTAAATTACAATAAAGTAAAGATTTCAGATCGATACCATTTTATTATTAGTGGTATCAAAATAATAAAATTTAGAATAGTTTCCGAAAAAGCGAAACCCACTTCTTGTATGCTCCAATCTTGTGTGTAGATCACGGAAATTATACTTACGGTCAAGAATCCGACATATCCAGTTAAATTGTATTCAATTCTTGGATACTTATAGGTTTGAATTATTAAGTAAATTCCAACAATAACTTCAGATAAAATTGAAGCAATTAAAGCGTAATAAGATCCCATGGATTTCCAAATAATTATGCAAATTATTATTAGAACAACCGTTGTAATTTCAATAGCTTTCCATTTTGCATATCTTTTTTGATATAAAAGAATTGAGGCCATAATTAATGAGCCGATCGCAAAACCGAAAACCATAGGATCCATATTAATTCTAACATCTTCTCCTGCAAACATGGTTATTGCATCAAGTATTAAATACAAGAACCAGGTTAAGAAAGTGTGACTTCTGTCTTCGGTATTTTTTACTACACCTATGAATATTGGTACATAAGGTACTATGGCCAGTACGAAGATTGACCACCATTCTAAATAAGTGTCTATTGTTCCCATAACGAGCGTTTTTCTTTAACATAATCCTCAAAATGTTATTTGTCAAATGAATTTGTTGCTTATAGTACTTAATTATTGGTATACTATTGATAACATATGGACAATGAAATTCCACACAATCGAGATATAACTTATTTTGGTAAGACTAACTTTCGAAGCAGTAATGATATTTTTGGTATCAAACGAAAAGATCGTCGTCAGCATATGTATGTCCTTGGAAAGTCAGGAACGGGTAAATCGGTTTTATTATCAAATCTGATTATTCAAAATATTCAAAATGGGGAAGGGGTTTGTGTTGTCGATCCTCACGGAGAATTAGTGGAAGAAATTCTTCATCTTATTCCAGACCATCGAGCCAAAGATGTTATTTATTTTAATCCAGCTGATACGGATTTTCATATTGGATTTAATGTTATTCAACTCGATGATCCAAAATATAAACACTTGGTGGCTTCAGGGCTCATGGGTATTTTTACGAAAATTTGGGCGAATGCTTGGAGTTCTCGTATGGAATATATTTTAAATAACGCCATCTTGGCCTTGCTTGATACTCCGGGGACAACACTTCTAGGTATTCCTCGTTTACTTGTCGACAAAGATTATCGTCAAATGATAATTGGAAATTTAAAAGATCCAGTGGTTAAGGCTTTTTGGGTTCACGAGTATGAACAATGGCGAGATCAATTTAGAAATGAAGCGATTGCGCCGATTCAAAATAAGGTGGGGCAATTTCTCTCGACTTCTATTATCAGAAATGTTGTCGGCCAACCAAAATCAACGATTGATAATTTTAAAATAATGAATGAAGGAAAAATTTTCCTCGTAAACGTTTCAAAAGGAAGAATCGGTGAAGATAATTCGGCACTACTTGGAGGAATGATTATTACCAAGATTCAGTTGGCAGCTATGGAGCGTGTCCGAATCCCTGAAGAAGAAAGAAAAGATTTCTATTTGTATGTCGACGAATTCCAAAATTTTGCGACCGATTCATTTGCCAACATTTTATCTGAGGCTCGTAAGTATCGCCTCAATCTAACCGTTGCCCACCAATATACAGCTCAGCTTGAAAACAAAGATGGGTCAAAAGTTCGAGATGCAGTTTTTGGTAACGTTGGAACAATGATTATTTTCAGGGTAGGGGCTGACGATGCTGATTTCTTGGAAAAAGAATTCGAGCCCGAGTTTACAGCTCAAGACTTAGTTAATTTGCCGAACTATCATATCTACTTAAAACTGATGATTGATGGAATTACAAGCCGTCCTTTTTCGGCAATGACATTACCACCAATAAAAATAGATATATCAAAAGGGGTCAAAGAAAAAATTATTGAATCTTCTCGAAAACTTTATACTCGCTCACGAGTTGAAGTTGAAAATGAAATTTCTAAATGGAGTGGAATGCTTCAGGTTGGAGAAGGAGATGCGAAATATAAAGCTGACTGTTCAAATTGTGGTAAATCAACAATGGTTCCTTTTGAGCCCAAAGAAGGCCGGCCAGTGTATTGTAAGGAATGTATGTTCAAAATTAAAAGCGGGGAATTAAAACCAGAGCATGGTTTCGTGGCCTCACGTTCTGCCAACCAAGAAGAGAAAACTTCAACCGCTCCACTTGCCGCACTTGGAATTGAATTTCAATCTGTTGATTCTAAACCAAGAGATTTTCATTTTTCGAAGAGCCAATCTCCCGTTTCAAATGAAAATAAACCAACGCAAGCAAGACAACCAGATCAACGTCCGCAAAATTCTTTTACAAAGAAAACACAATTCCCAGAAAGGAAAAAATTTTCTGGACCATCTCCACTTCTGAAAGGGCTACTGCAAAAAATAGCCATGGGTGGTAAAAAAAATGAAGAGGAAAAAAATGGAATCAAAATTGAGGAGCAAGTTAAGCCGACTCAAGCTCCTATGTCACTTTCTGCCTTAAAAAGAGATGAAAATGTAGTCAAAACTCCAGTTCCACCAATTACAAAAGAAGCCTCGAAAGAAAAAATGGATTCACTAAAAGATTTGTTGGCGAAAGCGACTATTCAAAACAATACATCAACACCAATACAAAATACTGTTGAGAAAAAGGTTGAGCCAAAAATTGAAGAACCTAAAATTGTTGCACCAAAAGAAGAACCAAGAGAAGAAGTAATAATTAAATCAGAGCCAGTGGTGGAAGAAAAAAAAGAAGAGGCGAGCGATGCGAAGCCTGCAGACCCTAAAGATAAAGAAGAGGAAAAACATGCTAATGACAAGAGTAGTTCTTGGCAAAAACGCAAAGCCAAAAAAGAAGTTCCTGAGGATGTCTTGCGAAAAGTATTAGAATAATTTTATTTTTTTATGTTTAAAAAAATAATAAAAAAACAGTTGATCATTATAATAATGGTTTTTTCGGTATTTAATTTTACCCAGGCTAATTTTGAAATAACAGAAATAATGTATGATCTGGACGGGACAGATAGTAATAGGGAGTGGATAGAAGTAAAAAATATTGGTGATAAAAATGAGGACTTATCTAAATGGTATTTATTTTCTGATAATACAAAACACGCTCTTATTCCACAAACAGAGTCCATTATTGAAAGCGGTAGATACGCGGTAATTGCCCAAAATGTTCCACAGTTTAAAAATGATTGGCCAAATTTTACCGGATTAATTTTTGATAGTAGTTGGACGAGTTTTAATAATAACGGAGAAATAATTTCATTAAAGGACCCAAAACTAAATGTTGTCAGTTCAATATCGTACACATCATCTTTGGGTGGGGCGGGAGATGGAGATAGTTTACAAAAAATAAATGATACTTGGGTTGGATCCAAGCCCACACCAGGAGTTGAAAATAAATTAATTAAAAAAATTAAAACGCAAATAGAAAAATCTGATCTCGTTCAAACTTCTGACGAGACAAAGCCATCCTCCATACAAGGCAATAGCGAGACGAACGTGGCGAGGCGTGAAGTTATAAATTTAAATGATATTAAAACATCTATACCAAAAAATAAAATACCAAATTCATTTTATCCATACATAGGGTTGGTGGTAGTTATTGGTTTAGGAATAACTGCTTTTTTAATTATTAAAAAAAGAGAGAAAGAAGAAGATGGAGTTGAAAAAGAACTGACCGCCAAAGATATTAAAATAATAGAGTAAAAGTAATAATTTCTGCTATAATCAAACTTATGAAAAATAAAGATACTTCATGGAATAAAGTGGCGGGGTGGTATGATGAATTACTGAAAAATGATGATAGTTACCAAGCAAAGGTTATATTGCCCAATTTGCTTCGCTTTCTTGATTTGAAAAAAGGGGAGAAGGTTTATGACCTGGCTTGTGGACAAGGTTATTTTGCCAACATTTTTGCTCATGTTGGAGCAGAGGTAGTGGCTTCAGATTTATCAAAAAAATTAATCGAAACAGCAAAAAAAGATTTGAGACCTGCCCGCCCTCATGAGGGAGCAGGCGGGGAAAAGATTTCATTTTACATTACTCCTGCTCACCGAGCCCAATTTTTAAAAGATAATTCGATTGATACGATTGTGGTGGTTTTGGCAATCCAAAATATTGAAAATGTGAATGAAGTATTTGCTGAATGCAAAAGAATTCTAAAAAAAGACGGGCGAATGGTTTTTGTGTTGAATCATCCTGCCTTTCGAGTTCCACAGGCAAGTGATTGGAATTTTTCAGATGGGGTTCAATCCAGAATTGTTTCAAAATATTTATCTGAATCAAAATTATCAATTGATATGACTCCAGGGGAGAAAAATCTAAAAAAGAAAATTACGACGATTAGTTTCCATCGTTCTTTACAATATTATGTTAAACTATTTTCTAAAAACGGTTTGGCAATTACACGATTAGAAGAGTGGATTTCTCATAAACAAAGTGGCACAGGTCCTCGTCAAATAGCAGAGGA
>CAZQOL010000040.1:0-7373 GCA_964595185.1 uncultured Candidatus Saccharibacteria bacterium
GTTTGGGCAATACTTGAAGAAGTGATTAAGGGTAAATATGTCCTTCTCAACCGTGCCCCTACACTTCACCGTTTGGGTATTCAAGCTTTTAACCCAATTTTGATTGAAGGAAATGCTATTCAAGTTCACCCACTTGTTTGTGCTGGTTTCAATGCTGACTTCGATGGAGACCAGATGGCTGTCTATGTCCCATTGTCTGATATGGCGCAAGCTGAAGCCAAGGAGTATATGGCTTCAAATAAAAATTTACTTAAGCCTCAAGATGGATCTCCAATTGTTATGCCTAAAATGGACATAATTCTTGGTTGTTACTGGATGACAAAAACTGTGACTGGAGAAAAAGGAGAAGGAATGGCTTTCTCGAGTCCCAATCAAGCAATCATGGCTTTTGATTTAGGCGTCATAACATTTAGAGCAAAGATCAAAGTGTTGGGAGGTGAAAAGAGTAAATATAATGTTTTTGATGGAAAAATATTTGAGACTACTGTTGGAAGATTGTTTTTTAACAGTATCTTTCCAGATGATTTCGCTTACATGAATGAAGAGATAGATATTAAAAGAATGTCACTTTTAGTGGACGAATTAATTGTTCACTATGGAATAGATGAAACTCCAAAAGTTTTAGATAAAATTAAAGATTTTGGTTACAAGTATGCGACATATTCTGGCGTAACTTGGGGAATCGATAATCTAAAAGTTCCAGAGGGGAAAAAAGAAATTGTTGCTAAATACAGAAAAGAAGAAGAAGTTATTAGAAATCAATTTGCGGAAGGTTTACTTGCCGAAGATGAACAATATCAAAAAATTATTGAAATTTGGGAACATGCTAAAAAAGAAATTGAAAAAATTATTCCTGGAACTCTTGATTCAAGGAGTTCAACTTACGATCTTATAACTTCTGGTGCTCGAGGAAGTATGGGGTCATTGGTCCAAATGTGTGGAATGAAAGGTTTGATTGTTAATACCTCAGGTGATACATTGGACTTTCCAATTATTCCATCATACATTGAAGGATTGTCTCCGCTTGAATATTTCATCACGACACACGGATCACGAAAAGGAGCAGCTGATACGGCCCTAAATACAGCCAAAGCTGGATATCTAACAAGAAGATTAGTTGATGTGGCTCAAGATGTTGTAGTTACAGAGGAAGATTGCGGAACAAAAAATGGTAAGAAAATTGTAGCAGTTGATGGAGTTTTTGCTAAATATATTAATGGAAGAGTTTTACTTGCTGACATCAAAGATGAAAGTGGTAAAGTAATTTTTAAGAAAGGAGCATTAATCACAAAAGAAAATTCTAGATTTTTAGAAAAAATTGGAATTAAAGAGGCCTATGTTAGAACTCCACTTTCTTGTGAGACAGTTCATGGTATTTGTCGAAATTGTTATGGTTTAGACCTTGGACGAAATTGCATGATTGAGTTAGGCCAAGCAGTCGGAATTATTGCGGCCCAAGCGATTGGTGAGCCAGGAACACAGCTTACGCTTCGAACCTTCCATGCTGGAGGTGTGGCGACAGTTGATATTACGACAGGTCTTCCTCGTGTTGAAGAAATTTTTGAAAGACGTATTCCAAAAAACCCAGCAATTGTATGTGTCTCCGATGGTGAGATTGTGGATATTGTTGATAACGGAAAAGAAAAATTGGTTAGAGTTTTATCTGATTTGAAAGCTGATAATAAAATAGGACTAAATGGTAAATCTGGAAATGAAGTAGAGTATACAATTCCACCACGACGACAAATTTTATTCAAAATTGGATCAAAGGTGAAAAAAGGTGATTTACTCACTGATGGATCAGCAAATATTAATGAAATTGTAAAATACGGAGGAAAAGAATTAGCAGAAGAATATATTGTTGATGAAATAAACAAAGTCTACGATCTTCAAAGTGCTTCAATTTCAAGAAAACATATTGAGATAATTATTCGACAAATGTTCTCACGAAAGAAAATAAAAGAAGCTGGAGATACGACTTTCTCACCAGGAGAGATAGTTGAAACAATTGAATTAATTGAAGAAAATAATCGAATCGAAAAAGAAAATGGTGGTAAAAAAGCTGAAGCGACAACTATTGTATTGGGTATTACAGAAGTATCTTTAACAACTAAGAGTTGGCTCTCTGCTGCTTCCTTCCAGAACACAAATAGAGTCTTGATCAACAATGCAATTCGTGGGGGTATTGATAATTTAAGAGGATTGAAGGAAAATGTTATCATTGGTAATTTGATTCCTGCTGGAACTGGCTTTGGGGTTAAAAGCCAAAAAGAAAAAATTGATGAGGACGAACTAGTTTAGTAGTTAAATTAATTAAAAAAGAATAATATGAACCCCACAGTTCAAAAAATTAAAGAGAGACTATCCATTGTTGATGTTGTTTCTTCTTATTTGACGATTGAAAAAGCTGGAAAAAATTATAAAGCAAAATGTCCATTCCACAATGAAAAAACTCCGTCTTTTTCAATTTCACCAGATAAAGGAATTTACTATTGTTTTGGATGTGGGGCCAAGGGGGATATATTTTCATTTGTAGAAAATTTTGAAGGAACGAATTTTCTGGGAGCCTTAAAAATTTTAGCTGAAAGAGCGGGTGTTGAGATCAGTTCATATTCAAATTCTCATAAGGACAAAACAGATATATATTATGAGATTATGGAAGAAGCCACTTCTTTTTTTGAAAAACAATTTCTTATAAACAAAGAAGCCAAAAAATATTTGATTAAAAGGGGACTCAACGATAAGTCTATTGAGTCATTTAGAGTTGGTTATGCTCCAGATTCATGGAATCTTTTATTTGATCATTTAGTTAGAAAAAATTATAAAAAAGAGGATATTGAAAAAGTCGGCTTGATTAAAAAGAAGGATGACCGTTATTATGATCGTTTTAGATCAAGAATCATGTTTCCTATAAATGATTCAAGCGGGAGAGTCATTGCCTTTTCTGGTCGGATTTTTTCTCCACAAGAAGGAAATATACAAGCAAAGAGCGGAAATGATTTTGAACAGGCTAAATATATGAATAGTCCTGAGACTCCCTTGTTTAATAAATCAAATATTTTATTTGGAATAGACAAAGCCAAGAGTTCAATTCGGAGTCGTGATTATAGTATTATTGTTGAAGGTCAGATGGATTTAATATTATCTCATCAAGTGGGTTTTACAAATACGGTTGCTGTCTCAGGAACTGCCTTTACTGGTTCAATAAACGACAATAAATTTAATCAAGATAATAATGATATCAGTGAGACTAAAATAAATAATCTTGGATTGATTAAAAGACTTTCTTCAAATATAATTTTCGCCTATGATGGTGACGATGCTGGAATTAGAGCGGTCGGGCGGTCTGCCATGATTGCTTTATCACTTGGGATGCAAGTGAAAGTTGCAGTTTTTCCAAAGGGGAAAGACCCAGCAGATATAATAAGAGAAGATTTTAAGAAATGGGAAAAAATTATCAAAAATAAAGTAGACATAATTAGTTTTAATTTAGATAAGATTATTGAAAATAATGATAGTAAAGAATATCGCCGCAAGCAAATTGTTGAAAAAATATTTCCATTTTTAAGAATATTAGAAAGCTCAATCAAGAA
This sequence comes from uncultured Candidatus Saccharibacteria bacterium, assembly GCA_964595185.1. Lineage (GTDB taxonomy): Bacteria > Patescibacteriota > Minisyncoccia > Phycocordibacterales > UBA9973 > UBA8515. The sequence goes on from CAZQOL010000040.1 coordinate 3,594, forward strand.
ATCAAATTATATTAAGGAAATTTATGAGAAGACTGGTATTTCTGAAAATGCAATTATGGAAGATTACAAGAATTATGAAAAAAATAATAAAGAGGACAATTTACAGATTAAATCAAAGAATAGTGAACCTATCGACATTAATTCACGTCGGAAAAAACTTGAGAGAAAATTATTTGGCATAATTTTTTGGAAGGGAATTAACGATGACCATTCAAATCAAATTGATTCTCTTAGAATTGTTTTTGAAAAAGATATTGGTTCTGATCTTTACCAAAAAATGCTTAAAATATATGAGCCAATTTCTGAAAATCTATCTTTTGAGACTGAAATGTGGTATGGTGATAAGATTGATGTTCTAATTAATGACCTGAAGGAGATAATTTTAAATTTGGAAGAAGAAATATTTAATGAACAGATTTATACTTTAGGAATTAAAATTAAAGAAAAAGAAAGGGACAAGGACAAAAATAACATAAACCAAGAACTCGTCACTTATCAGAAATTAGTCGAAAAAATAGAAGATATTAAAAAAAATAGATCAAAATAATTTTTATGGTTAAAAAGAAAAAAAGTAAAAACAAAGTTAGCAAAAAAATTGTAATACACAAGAAGGTACTTAAGGTAAAAAGTAGGAAACCAAAGACTGCAAAGAAAGTAGCTAAAAAAACATCCCCAAAGAAGAAAGCCCGAAAGATTATCGTAAAAGTTAAACCTCATAAAAAAGAAAAAAAGAATGTTGAGAAGAAAATCGTTGTAAGCAAACAATCCTCTGTTGAGAAAAAAATAATTGAATTAGAAGAAAAATCAAATTTAATTGTAGAGAAGGGGAAGAAAAGAGGATTTATTACTTATGATGAGATTATTAAAATTTTTCCTGATATCGAGAATAACATCCTATTTTTAGATCAACTTTACGAGAAGTTATCAGTTTCGGGGATTGATGTGCTTGAGGGGGGTAATTTGCTTGATACAGAGAATGATACCGATAAGTTGGCTCTTAAATATAGTAAGGATTCGCAAACCTATGATTCTATCCAAATGTATTTAAAGGAGATTGGCCAATATCCGTTGATTCCTGCCAGTGAAGAAAAGAATCTGGCATATCGAATCGAAAAGGGAGACATGGAAGCCAAGAACTTACTTGCTCGGGCAAATCTACGTCTTGTTGTTTCGATTGCCAAAAAATATGTGGGTCGTAGTTCTGACCTAACACTTCTTGATTTAATCCAAGAGGGAAATCTAGGCCTATTTAAAGCGGTTGAAAAATTTGATTGGACTAAAGGCTATAAATTTTCAACTTATGCTACATGGTGGATACGCCAGTCAATCACAAGAGCGCTAGCTGATCAATCTCGAACAATTCGAATTCCAGTTCACATGGTTGAAACTATTTCTAAATATAAACAAGTTGTTCGTAGGCTATCTCAAGATCTTGGCAGAGAACCATTAATAGAAGAAATTGCGACTGAGATGAATTTGGAAGTTGAGAAGATCCATATCATCGAACAAATTAATCAAGAGACAGTTTCTTTAGAGCAGCCGATTGGAGATGATGATGAAAAATCAACACGTGGAGAATTTATCTCTGATGATAAAATCCTTCGTCCAGATCAAGATGCATCTAGACGTATTTTGTCGGACCAAATCAAAGAAGTACTAGATACCTTAAATCCAAAAGAAAGAAAAATCTTAGAACTACGCTATGGCCTTATGGATGGTATTCAACATACCTTAGAGGAAGTAGGGCAAGAATTTGGAGTGACCCGTGAACGAATTAGACAGATTGAAGCCAAAGTTCACGAGAAGCTACGCAACAACGAAAAAATCGCCCGTTTGAAAAATTACTTTGATTAGTATAATCTTTCCAGATAGAGGCGAAGCCTCTATCTATTAAATCCAGCAAGGCTGGGAAAATATAAACATGGAGACAAGGACATGTCAAAACTGCAAAGAAGATTTTACAATCGAGCCTGATGATTTTTTGTTCTATGAGAAAATAAAAGTTCCACCACCAACTTTTTGTCCGGAATGTAGATTGAAGAGACGTTTAACCTGGAGAAATGAGAGAACTTTATATAAGAGAGTTTGCGATATGTGTAATAAAAATACTTTGACAGTCTTTAGTCCAGATTTTGATTCAGTTGTTTATTGTCAAAACTGTTGGTGGGGAGATGGATGGGATGCGTCAACTTACAACACAGAATATAATTTTTATGAAAACTTATTAAGTCAATTTAATAAGTTGCTATTTAGAGTTCCTTTGTCTGGATTGTTTAATCTTACGTACGTTAACAGTGATTATTGTAATTTTACTTATCAATCAAAGAATTGTTATTTGAATTTTGCAAGTGATATGAATGAAGACACGGCCTTTTTGTATCATTCAATAGAGAATAGAAATTCTTTTGACATGCTTGGTTCTCGTAAAAATGAAAATAGCTATGAGCTTATTGATAGCCAAGGGTGTTATAATTGTAGCCATTTATTAATTTCGGAGGGGTGTGTTGATTCATATTATTGTTATGATTGTCATAACTGTTCAAATTGTGTTGGTTGTACTGGGTTAAGAAATAGTAAGTATTATATTTTTAATAAAAAATTTACCCCAGAGGAATATAAAAAAGAACTTTTGGTGCTAAGGCTTGAAACGCAAGATGGAAATACTCAAATAAATGTAGTATTTAAAGAATTATTGAAAAAGTATCCACGAAAATTTTTTAATTCTCGCCATGCAATTGATTGTTCTGGTGATTATATAAAAAATGCTCAAAATTGTATTAATTGTTTTGACATAGAAGGTCCAGCAAAAAATCTCAAATATACAATATATGGAGTTACTAATATGCAGGATATTTACGATGTTTATGGTACTGGAGTTAATGTTGAGAATTGTATAGAAGTTTTGGGTACAGGAGATGGTATTCAAAACACCCTGTATTCGATGTATGTCTTTAATCAAAGTTATAATTGTCAGTATTCTTATTTTTTAAGTAATTGTTCCAATTGTTTCGCCTGTATCGGACTTCGCAATAAACAATACTGCATCCTAAACCGCCAATACACCAAAGAACAATACGAAGAACTAGTTCCCAAAATAATCAAACACATGGACGATATGCCATACATAGATAGTAAGGGTAGAGTATATAAATATGGAGAATTCTTCCCAAGCGAACTATCACCATTTGCTTACAATGAGACCATCGCCCAAGAATACTTTCCTCTAACTAAAGAACAAGCTATACAACAAGGATATAAGTGGAAAGATAAAGAAGAAAGAAACTATAAGATAGATATAAAAAGTGAAGATATTCCTGATAATATAAATGATGTAAATGACGATATAACCAATAAAGTCATAGAATGTGCTCATAAGGGAACTTGTAATCAACAATGCACCGAAGCCTTTAAAATCATCCCAGAAGAACTCCAATTCTATAAACGAATGAATCTACCATTACCCCGACTCTGTCCAAACTGTCGACACTATGAACGACTATCTCAAAGAAATCCAATGAAGCTCTGGCATCGCACTTGCATGAAGCCGGGCTGTATCAATGAATTTGAGACAAGTTATGCTCCAGAGAGGCCGGAGATTGTTTATTGTGAGAGGTGCTATCAGAATGAAGTATACTGAATAATTACGAATTAAAAAAAACGATTAAGCAAAGCTCAATCGTTTTTTGTTTGGTTCTAGATTTTTGTAATTAGTAATCGGTAATTATTAATTATTTTAAAGTTGTTCTGTGACTGGATCGGCCGCTGTTTTTAGTAGACCAA
>CAZQOL010000041.1:0-6989 GCA_964595185.1 uncultured Candidatus Saccharibacteria bacterium
AGGAGTTGTTTCAAATACGGCAACGGCAACACCCAGCTTCTCAGCAATGATGGATGATTTTACCGGCACAACTATTAATGTAAGCAAATGGACAGAAGTTGATTCAACTGGTTTAGGGGGAACATCTGGTAGAGTTCGACAAAATGGATCATTGAATATTACACCATCAGCTGGATCCTGGGGGACACAAGATGGAGTAAGTACGGTTGAAACATTTGATCGAACAAATGGTGATGTAAGTATGCAAGTTGATATTACTCGTGATAGTTGCGGAAGTGGAGTAGGACCAGTTGCGCTAGGATATGGAAATATAGATTTTACGACTCCAAGTTCCGCTTCGTATATTTTTCTTTCCAATACAACAAATTGGGAATTATATTATTGGCTTGGAGGAACTAATCAGGCCGGTTCTCCTCAAACATTAAGTGGTCTAAGCTCTTGTACAAATGGTGTTCCTATTACTTTTAAATTAGTTGCCTTACAAGCTGGTGGAGCAGAAGTCTATGTTAATGGTTCTTTAACTGCTAGTGCTACTTATGGCCTTGGTACTTTCACCAATAAGGGTTTTTGGATTGGTGGATATCAATCAGGAGGAACGATTAATTATGACAATGTAATAATTACCGAACCAATGTCAGGGCCATACGCTCCAACTGGACTTTCTGGATCACCGGGCGACGGACAAGTTTCTTTAACTTGGACATCAGGGGGAGATAATGGCTCAACTATTACTGATTATATTATTCAATATAAATTAAATTCCGCAGGTTCTTGGTCTGTTTTTTCAGATGGAACTTCTAATGCGACTTCAGCGACAGCGACCGGGTTAACTAATGGGGCTTTATATAACTTTAGAGTCTTAGCTGTAAATGATAATGGAGCAAGTGATCCATCAAGTACGGCAAGCGTAAGACCAATATCACAAACTCCAACTGCACCTATTGCGAGTTCTGTTGCTATTGTTGGATCACCTTCAATTGGAGAAATAATAGTGGGGTCATATATTTTTAATGATGTGAATGGTGACAGTGAAGCCACTTCTTTGTATCGATGGCTTAGGGCGGATGCTGTTGGTGGGACTTACAGTGAGATCATTGGAGCTACAAGTATTAATTATACAATTACTCAAAATGATTTAAATAAATATTTAAAATTTGAAGTTACGCCAGTTTCGAATATTTCTCCGACGACCGGATTAGCAATTTTAAGTTCGGCGACCTCTCAAATTTCAGAGATTGATTATGTAAATCAAATTCTTTCAACTGGTCAAAGTTTGTCGGTTGGCGTTGCTTCAACTCCGGCTCTGACAACGACTCAACCATACAGTAATTTAATGTTGACTGGTGGTTCAGGTGGAATTGGAACAGGTGGTAGTTTTACTCCTCTTATAGAAAGTGGAGTCGAAACAATAAGTAGTGCAATGGCAAATACTATTACAGCCAATGATGTTGGAAATGATTTTGATGTCGCGGTATCTTTGCATGGAGTCAGTGGCTATACCTATTCTCAACTTAAAAAAGGAACTGGCCCATACGCAAATGGTATGACACAAGTAACCAATGCTAAAAGTGCAGCAACTGCCCTTAGTCGAACCTCTCGAGTTATTGGTGTTACAACAATTCATGGCGAGACAGATAATTATAACAATGTTAGTGGAGCCACTTATCAAGGTTATTTAGAAGAATGGCAAAATGATTATGATACAGATGTCAAAGCAATAACTGGACAAAGCAGTGAAGTTCCTCTGTATTTATGTCAGATGAGTTCTTTTATGTCTTCTTACGCTAATGACGCAACCTCAGAAATACCAATTTATCAATTGAAAGCTTCTGTTGATAATCCAGGTGAAATTATTTTAGTTGCTCCAAAATATTTCTTTAATTATTCTGATCGTCATCATCTAACGGGCGCAAGTTCCCGTTGGCTTGGTGAGTATTATGGAAAAGTAATAAAAAAAGTCACAATAGATCACGAAGCATGGCGTCCTCTTTCTCCTGACTCAGTAACTCGTAGTGGAAATATTATTTATGCCGATTTCCATGTCCCAGCTGGAGAGCTTGCTTTTGATACAACCTTAGTTAGCCCAAGAACAAATAAAGGTTTTGAGTATTATGATACTACTTCATCAGCTACAATTAGTAATGTAGAAATATTAGATTCTGATACTGTTAAAATTACTTTATCGAATACTCCAACAGGAGCTAATCAACGTTTACGATATGCCTACACTGGTGTACCTGGAACTAATACCGGTGCTCAAAATGCAGGTAGTGCTGCCGGAAATTTAAGAGATACAGATTCGTACCCTTCTCTTTACGGAAACACTCTATACAACTGGGCAGTCCATTTTGATGAAGCCATCACTCTTGATTCAACGACTCCAACCGTTACAGCCTTCACTATTCCATCAACGGCCAATTCTCTAACAGTTGATATCTCAACTTTCACAGCTACTGATGACACATCTATCGCTGGATATTTATTAACAGAATCAGCAACTACTCCTGATGTTGGTGATGCAGGCTGGACAGTAAATACCCCAACTACATATACCTTCTCAACAAGAGGAAGTAAGACATTATACGCTTGGGCTAAAGATTCTGCTGGAAATATTTCAACTTCACTAAACGATTCAATTACTATTACTCTAGCTCCAAACTCTCCGACAGGAATTACCGCCACAGCTGGAAATACCCAAGCCTCGGTTACCTTCAGTGCTCCATCTGATAATGGTGGTTCAGAAATCACAGGATACACAGTTGTATCATCTCCCGCCGGAGGAACTGATTCAAATCAAGGTTCGACTAATCTCACCCACAGTATCACTGGCCTTACTAATGGAACCGCATACACCTTCACCGTCACTGCTACAAATGCTGTTGGGACAAGTCCTGCCTCTGTTGCCTCAAATCAAATAACTCCTACAGACTCTGATGACCCAATTATCTCCGCCATCACCGGAACTCCATCTGATACTTCTGCTACTATCTCCTGGACTACAGACGAAGTCTCATCTAGTATAGTCGAGTACGGTTTAACAAATAGTTACGGAGAAGAAACAACAGAAGAAGACACTTCACCACGAGTCACAAGTCACAGCGTTAATATTGGAAATCTAATTGCTTGTACTATATATCATTATCGAGTCATCTCAACAGATGGAGCAACAAATACAGCAATTGGTAATGACAATGTTTTCACAACCACAGGATGTACAGGAGACGGAGATGTCATTAGTAATACAAATGAAGAAGTCACAACTGACACTGGTGGAACTTTAGATCTCTCAGGTGGTGATTCAAATGGATTAACTCTAACTATTCCACCTGACTTCTCTTCACTTGATGCTATCTTCCAAGCTCAACAATTAGATAGCGATACCGTTATCGCTGTCATCTCTACTCCAGCTGGATTATCATCAGTCGGAAGTTATGTCTATGAACTTAAAGCTCTAACTGACACATCAACACTCGTCTCTTCTTTTGATGAACCACTTACTATTACCTTTAGTTACAATCCTTCCGACATTCCAAATATCGACGAATCAACTCTCTCCATCTACCGATATGATGGAACGACTTGGAATGCACTCTCTGATTGTTCTGTTAACACAAATCTAAACACTGTTACCTGTACAACTACAAACTTCTCTCTCTTTGGACTCTTTGGATTACCAAGAGCAGAAGCTTCAAGATCTTCTTCTGGAAGCTCCATCCACTATGGTTGTAAAGATCCTAAGGCACTAAACTATGAAGAATTCTCGGCTCATAATCAATTACTCTGTAAATATCAAACTGTCACTTCAACCTTTACTCGTAATCTAAAGTACAAAATGGAAGGAGAAGATGTTAAAGCATTACAAGTGTACTTAAATACTCACGGCTATACACTTGCAACAACTGGTGTCGGTTCACCTGGTAATGAAACTAATTACTTTGGTAACTTAACGAAGAAAGAGGTGATCAGATTTCAACTTGCTAATAAATTAATTGGGGATGGGATTGTGGGGCCGATGACTAAATCTTATTTGAAGTAGACTGAAAAGTTAACCCCACGAAACTAGTTTTTAATTAAAAATTTACTATTAAATATTTTTTTATTTGATATAATATATATGCGATTTTCTATGCGTCGATATTATTATTAAATAACCGCCTGTGCATGAAGCTATGGCGAGTCAAAGAAATAAAATTATGAAAGCATTACATGGTTTGGCCTTTGTTCTAGTTATTATTGGAGGTTTGAATTGGTTGCTAGTTGGTTTAACTGGCTGGGATGTTGGAATGATTTTTGGAGGGCAAGGTGCTCTTATCTCAAAGATTGTTTACATTCTTGTTGGATTATCAGCTATATATTTAGTTGGCACTCATAAGAGTGATTGTAAGAATTGTGAGACAAAAGTAGCACCAATCAGTGCTCCTAATAATCAGATGTAATTAAAGATATAAAATCCCCCGAATAAATTCGGGGGATTTTATAATTAGAGCTATAAGTGTATAATATATATCATGAGATTTGAAGACCAAATCATTTCGTTTAAGCCAAAATCTTTAGCAGAAGATCCAGATAAAATGGGTGGACTTTTAGAGAAGGCTAAAGATTCTGACAAAAAACGTCCTGACATGTATAGTTTTAAAGATATTTATGATGAAAAAGAAATAATTGAAGATGATGTAAAAGTAAAAAAACTAAAAAAGAAATGGAACGAGGAAAATAACAAATATTTTAAATTTATGAGAGATTTTTCTACTGTATATGAAACCGCAGTTATGGATCTTTTGGATAAAAATAAATTTTTAGGAGAAAACAACGAGATTATTCCTGCTTCGGAGTACGACGATATTTTTAATGGAATAGATGGAGTTCTTATTATTCATCAAGATAATCTTGAAAATGAATATGTCGGATTAAATTTTGATGTGACATTTTCTTCTACAGATAAAAATATTGAAGAAAAAATTGAGAGTATTAAACAGTGCATAAGAGACGGAGTTCTGTCAACATTAAAATATTTTCAAGATCCAAAAACTAAAGAACATAAAAAAATTTCCTTACCAAAGATTATAATAGGGTCACAACAATCTTCTGCTGACGGGTTGGTTAGACTTTGGGGTAAATCAGATGAAAATAATAGTGAGAAATTAAAAAATCATCCAGTCCAATCAAAAATTATAGTAGAGGCTTTATCTCAATTGGGCTATTTTTATGATTTTGCTAAAAATCTGGCTGAAAAGACGCGGGAGGATGATAAGAGGGAAAAATATAATGATATTTGTATAAAATATCAAAAAATGCACAGATATTTTTATAATATCTATTTGGCTAAGAAAGACTTAATTGAAAGTCACTATAATGAAATTATCAACGATACCGTTTATCAAGAAATAATAAAATTGACCAGAGAGAAAAAATGATATTGATTTTGTCAAATAATTTGCAACATAGCTGTTAATTTATGAAAAAGAAAAATGCTTGGTTTTTAATTATTATATTGATTATTATTTTACTTTTAAATTTTAAAGTGAAGTATTATGCGACAAATGTTTCCAGTGGTGGCGGTAGAATTTTAGATATAACATATGTGGTTTTCTGGGGTAGTATTTATTCCTGTAATGGAACATATTCATATCCACCATCGATGGATCAACGGCATGAAGGAAATTGGAATAATAATATAGAAAAATGTGATGTTGAAAAATTAAAAGAGGGGAATTATAATGCTCCAATTAAATTAATTCATTTTTTAAATCCTCTAAAAATGAGAGGAGAACATAGAGAGGGCCCGACGATGTATAAGTATAAAATTGTTTGGTAGGAGTTATTTCTTTGTGGGAGTTTGTGAAGAGGGGGGGAGGGTAAAAAGAAAACCCGCTTTGCATAATGAAAGGTGTTTTCCTTTCTGCAAAGCAGGTCTTGAGTCAATTATTGTTCCCAGCGTCTCCCCAATATTTTTTTGAGGATTTCTGTGGTAAAAGGGATGGCTGCAATAAATGCTGAGGGTAACAGTACCATGTAAAAGGTTATCAATACCCTCTCTGCTCCCCATTCGAGGGAATCAAGAGGAATGCGGTCAATTCCGACGGGAGAGTGGCTGTTAATAAAAGAGAACATCCCGACAAAAATTAAAATTGAAATTAAAGCTTTTGTTTTCACAATGATTGATTTTTGGTGTGACTATTTATTAATTTTTCTAAATCAAAACAACGTTCAGGGAATTAATCCGTTGTCAGTATCTTCCTCGTTTTCTCTCTCTCCTTTACTTTTTTCATTAATACTAACAATAAAAAGTAAAAAAATTGAAAAAGATGAAACAAGTATAGGTAAGTAAATACTTATTACGATAAAAGAAATTGTAGGTCTCATTTCTGCGTCAATGTTCTTGTTTTCCATTGCAATTGGAAAAATTAACATAAAAATTACAAATATAACTAAGACAGAAGCTGCTGCTGCCGCTAGTTTTTTGTATAGTTCCTGGTGGGGGTTGGGGACCTGACTCTTTTTTGTTTTCATTTTCGGGTTTTTAAGGTTTGTCAAAACGATAGCATAATTATCCTTATGTGTCAATAGATGGCGGGGAATCTCGCCCTACGGTCGCGGGTGCTTTTCCATTTTGATTAAAATCAAAATAAGGAAAAGCCTTTCGATTCCCGCACGCAAGCAAAGCAGTTTGCTTGCTCATCTCCACAAAATAAAAACACTCCTTACGGAGCGTTATTATTTTGTGGAGATGGCGGGAATCGAACCCGCGTGCAAAGAGAACTCTTAGATAAATCTACATGTGTGTTCTGTCCAATTGGGTTTAAATGTTTATCCTAGAGAACAGACAGGAAAGATAAACACCGAGCTTTTAATTGTCGGATTTTACATCAAGCATTTGTAAAATCGTAATCCGATAAATTATGCCCATTCTTTATATCGGATGTCAAAAGAATGAACACTTGCTAGAGCCGTTTAGGCGTAAGCAAGAGCAAAATTTCCGAATGCCGAAG
>CAZQOL010000042.1:0-6955 GCA_964595185.1 uncultured Candidatus Saccharibacteria bacterium
CCTTGAAAGTCAAGCTTGGAACGTTGATGCTTTAAGTCTAGACAATTGTACCGATAAGCATATGATTGAATCGAAGGCGAGGTAAATACTCCTTCTGTATGAGTTGATGCAGTATTATAGATATAATTAAGGAGTATGGATGATTTCATGGATAAAAAATCCCTTTCAGAACAAGATATTTGCTCAAAGTTTGTTTTACCTGCGGTTACTGAAGTAGGATGGGATTTGGTGTCTCAGGTGAGGGAACAGGTTACTTTTACTGCAGGAAGAATTCAAATTTTTGGAAAAAGTGTAACTCGTGGAGAAAAGAAGAGAGCTGATTATATTTTATATTATAAAAACCATCTTCCTATCGCTATCATAGAGGCCAAAGATAATAATCACACAGCTGGCGCTGGTCTTGAGCAGGCGAAAGATTATGCTCGTTCATTAGATATCCCATTTGTATATAGTACAAATGGTGATGAGTTTGTTGAGTTTGATTTTCTAAAAGGAACAGAAACCACACTCCAAATGAGTGAACTTCCGTCACCAGATGAACTATTTCGTCGATATTCAGAATCAAAGGATTACAATGAGGAACAAAAAGAAATTGTCCTTCAGGATTATTTTGATGATCCTTCTGGAAAAGGCCCAAGATACTATCAAGAAAATGCAATTAATAAAGTTGTAGAAGCTGTTGCAAAAGGGCAAGACAGACTTCTTCTCGTCATGGCTACAGGTACTGGTAAAACGTATACGGCCTTTCAGATTATTTACCGTCTTTGGAAAGCAAAAAAGAAAAAGAGAATTTTATTTCTTGTAGATCGTACCGCTCTCGCTCAACAAACTATGCAAGGGGATTTCCGTCACTTTGGCGGAGCGATGACACGTATTAAAAATGGTAATGCAGACAAGGCATATGAGATATATGTTGCACTCTACCAAGGACTCACTGGCGGGTCACAAGAGGATGGAGAAGAAGCTGATGAAGAGAGAAAAAAGCTTTTCCAAGAATTTTCTTCTGACTTTTTTGATTTGATTATTGTCGATGAGTGTCACCGCGGAAGCTCAAATGCAGATAGCACATGGCGTGAAATCCTTGCACACTACAGTGGTGCAACTCAAATTGGTCTAACCGCAACGCCAAAAGAAACAAAAGACAGAAGTACTGAAGAATATTTCGGTGAGCCAATTTACACTTATTCACTCAAGCAAGGAATCGAAGATGGGTATTTGGCACCATATAAGGTGATCAGATATCGTTTCAATAATGACGAATGGCGTCCGCCACAAGGTTTTGTGGATGTAGATGGTAAACCAGTACCAGATGAGATTTTCACAGAATCAATGTTTGACCGTTCAATCATTATTGATTCCCGAAATAAAGCTGTAGCAAAGTGTGTTGCAAATTTTATGCGCGAGACGGATACATACCAAAAAGCTATTGTTTTCTGCGTAGACATTGCTCATGCAGAGCGCATGCGCCAGTGTCTCGTTAATGAATTCTCAGACAAGGTGAAAGAGAATTCTCGTTTTGTTGTAAAAATTACTGGAGACGACATGGCAGGAAAGCTCGAAATAGAAAATTTTATAAACCCAGAGTCAAAATATCCAGTCATAGCGACAACTTCGAAGCTTCTTTCAACCGGTGTCGACACAAAGACAGTAAAGCTCATCGTGCTCGACGCACCCATGAATTCTATGACAGAGTTCAAGCAAATTATTGGACGTGGTACTCGTGTTGAGGAGCAATATGGCAAGTACTATTTCACTATCGTGGACTTTCGCAATGTCACACGACTTTTTGCTGACCCAGCATTCGATGGTGACCCAGTAAAGGTTTATGAAAGTGATGGCAATGCTTCTATTGATGTCACTGATTACATTGAACAGGAAACAAAGTCGGAAGCAGAAATCAAGGAATACGATCCTCGCATTGATGTGCTTATCGATGGTACTACCACAGAAGAAAAACCAAAGAAGATTCGCATTAAAGACGGTGTGGATTTTTACCCAATACACAGAACTGTTCAGTATATAGACCCGCAGACAGGCAAGCTCATCACTGAGTCACTCCAAGATTTCTCAAAGAAAACAATCACTACAGAATTCGCATCACTTGATGATTTCCTAACTCGCTGGAAAGAGTCAGATCGTAGAGATGTGATAGTAAATGAGCTTTTAGATAGAGGTGTCGCCTTTGAAGAACTCCGTAATGAAATAGGGAAGGATCTTGATGTGTTTGATCTTATTCTTCACGTGGCCTATGGTAAAAAACCGATGACACGAAGTGAGCGTGTAAAGAAAGCGCAGTCAAATGATTATTTTGCAAAATACGAAGGTAAGGCAAAGGAAATTATTGATCTTCTTCTTGCTAAATATGCAGATCAGGGAATTACTGCAATTGATGGAATAGAAGATCTTATCGTTTCTCCATTTGCAGACTTTGGTACGCCGATAGAAATTGTAGAAGAAATTTTTGGAGGGCGTGACCAGTATATGGAAGTTATCAAGAATATAGAGTCTAGTTTATACGCTGAATAATATGTCTCAAATTCAATCCATAATCAAGAATATTCAAGACGAAATGCGCAAGGACGCTGGTCTTGATGGTGATGCCCAGCGTATCTCCCAGCTCGTGTGGATGCTTTTCCTCAAGATATTTGATGATAGAGAGAAAAACTTGGAGCTTATTGATCCAAAATATAAATCTCCAATCCCAGAGAAGTTCCGATATCGCAACTGGGCACAAGACGAAGAGGGTATCACAGGCGGAGAGCTTGCAGACTTCATCGACAAAGAGCTTTTCCCTGCACTCCGCGCTCTTTCTGTGTCACCGACTGACACACGGGGTTTTTTGATAAAGAATATTTTTTCTGATACTTACAATTACATGAAAAACGGCACCTTGATTCGTAAGGTGTTCAACAAGATTAACGAAATCAATTTCAACAAGTCTGATGATCGGCATGCATTCGGTGACTTGTATGAAAAGATTTTGAAAGATTTGCAGAACGCAGGAAATGCCGGAGAATTTTACACCCCAAGACCCCTTACCAAGTTCGTAGTGGAGATGGTTGATCCAAAATTTGGTGACAAAGTGCTAGACCCTGCATGTGGCACTGGAGGATTCCTAGTAAATGCCCTCGAATACATGCGTGAGGGTGTGGGTACCGCCAAAGATGAGAAGAAACTCCATGGTGACATACATGGAGTAGAGCTCAAGCCTCTGCCACACATGCTAGCGATAACAAATATGATTCTGCATGGCGTTGAAGATCCTTCAACCATTACTCGGGGTGATATGCTTTCTCGTCCATATACAGAATATGGCCCAAAAGACAGAGTAAATGTTATCGTTGCCAATCCACCTTTTGGAGGCACTGTAACAGATGGAACAGAACTAAATTTTCCATCTCAATTTCGCACAAAAAGTACGGCAGAATTATTTTTATTTCTTTTCGTGCATTTACTGAAAGACGGCGGTAGGGCCGGAGTCGTTTTGCCTGACGGCTCACTTTTTGGAGAAGGAGTGATCGCAAAAGTCCGGGAAAACTTGATGACTGAATGCAACCTTCATACCATTGTGCGCCTACCAACAGGAGTTTTCAATCCATACGCTGGAGTAAATACAAACTTACTATTTTTCACAAAAGGAAAGCCCACAAAGGAGGTGTGGTATTACCAGATGCAGTTACCTGCAGGACTACGTGCGTATACAAAGACCAGGCCTATTACTGACAAAGAATTTGATGTGGTGAAAGAGTGGTGGAAAGATAGAAAAGAAAATGACTTTGCTTGGAAGGTATCTATTGAAGATATAAAAGCCAAAAATTGGAATTTGGATTTCAAGAACCCAAAGGGTGGGGAGGTTGAAGAAGAAGTTTCTTCGAAAAATTTGATCGAGAGGATTTTAGAGAAGGAGGAGGAGATTAAAAAGATTATTAATGATTTATAAATAATAAAAATTATGAGTAAAATCGGTAAAAATCAACATGTATTACCAAGAGAGGGTGGTAATTGGGCGGTAAAAACAGAAGGAGCAAAAAGAGATACAAAAATCTTCGAAAATAAAACAAAAGCAATAGAACACGCAAAAGATATTGCTATGAATAAAAAATCTGAGTTATTCGTGCATGGTCGTACTGGCAGAATACAAGAAAGGAATACTTACGGAAAAGATAAATTCCCTCCTAAAGGATAATATGATTAGCGAAGAAGCAATTAAAATCTGGGTTGATGAATCTACAGAAATCAATGGGCAATATATCCTTATTGGTTATTTGATAACTAATGCAAATAAAGAGGAGTATGATTTTTTTAAAAAATTAACAGAAGCAAGAGGAGAATTAAAATGCTTCAAAACTCTTCATGGGTGTGAAATGTCTGAAGAATGTAGAGAGATTAAATTATTAGATAAATGGTTGAGTATTTTTGTTGAGGCAAATAACGGGATTTATTTTCATGCATTTTTATACAAAAAAAATGAAAAATATATCTCAACTGAAGAAACTTTTGAGCATTACTTTGCTAAACAGTCTATTTTCTCACTATCATTAAAAATGAACAAAAAAGGCTATCCAGTACAGACAATGTTTGGAGATGTTTCTACTCTCTTTATACTTTTTGATAATCGTCAGTCGCATTCTGCTGATATAATTCATAAAAAACAAGGTAAAGATATTTTTAGGATACACGCCCTTGAAACTATTTACAGAGACTCAATTGTAAAGCAAATAGAAAATCGATCTAAAAGAAATTCTAAAACAACCGATCTAACAGTAAGATTTTCTTTTGTTTCTGATGAATGTTTTGACGGTATTCAATTTACTGATTGTTTAGTTTATTTAATAAGACAAAAATTGGAATCTGTCGAGTCAAATCAATTTACAAAACTTTTCGACAAATATTTTTTAGATCACAAAGATAAAGATGTTCAAGAGTTGGGATTCAAAAAAATTTATGAGTATGATAAAAAGTTTAATTTTTTTGAATCAGTAAAATAAAATCATGAATTGGCAAACAAAAAAACTCGGTGAATTATCTATTACGACTGATTTCGTTGCAAACGGTAGTTTTGCTTCTTTAAAAAGTAATGTGAATTATTTAACTGATGGTTATGCTATTTTGGTTCGAACTACGGATTTGCAGAACAATTTTCTAAAGCGAAAAGTATATATAGATGAAAATGCTTACAAGTATTTAAACAAAAGTAAGCTATTTGGTGGTGAGTTAATACTATCTAGTGTTGGTAGTGTTGGTTCTGTTTTTATATGTCCCAAGCTTGGAAAACCCATGAGTCTTGGACCTAATGCGGTGATGATCAGACCTACTGATGAAGTCCTTAATCTTTTTCTTTATTACTTTTTTTTAAGTCCAACAGGACAACAAAGTTTGAAAAGAATTTCTAGTGCAACAACGCAATCCAAATTTAATAAAACTAATTTAAGAAATGAGGAAATTCCACTCCCGCCACTAAAAACTCAAAAGGAAATTGTTTCTGAGTTGGATGCGAAATTTACAAAACTGAAAGAAGCAAAAAGATTGCGAGAAGAAGCTCTAGCTGATACAGAAAAAATCCTTTTTCAAACTATTGGTGAAATTTTAGATAATTTAAAATCAGAACTAATTAATTTAGGTGATATTAGTAAAATGGTTTCTGGGGGTACACCTTCAAGATCAAATCCACAATATTGGGAAGGTGGTACACCGTGGGTTTCTTCTGGCGAATTGAATAACATATACATATTTGAAACAAAAGAAAAAATTACTGATGAAGGTTTAAAAAACTCAAATGCAAAATTATTACCGACAGGTTCTTTATTAATTGGAATGTATGATACAGCTGCGCTAAAGATGTCTATTTGTAAAAAAGAAATTACTACAAATCAAGCAATTATCGGGCTGTTGCCAAATAATAATAAATTTATATCTGAATTTATTTATTACCAGCTTACTTATTTAAGACCTGAAATCATGAAGATAAGGCAGGGGGTGCGTCAAAAAAATCTAAATTCAAGGATGATTAAAGCAATAAAAATAAAATTACCATCACTATCCGAGCAACAAAAAATTGTCACAAAACTTGATAAACTTTCAGAAAAAATAAAAACTCTCCGAGAACTTCAAACCTCTCAACTCGCCGACCTCAAACGCCTCGAAAAATCCTATCTCCGCGAAGCATTTAATAGTGAATTAGTGTAAATATATGGACAACAATGAATTGTTTAGCGATGAAGAAATGTCAAAATTACTTAAGGCAGAAGGTAAGCTCTTTGACCTGCAAAAAGATCAATTTGATACCATTAGAACTCTCATAACTGCTTCAGCTGCTCTTGCGTCTGTTGATTTACTCGCAATGCAAGCGCTTAATAATCTTGGTCTTGAGAACTGGTTTATGGGATCAGTGGTGTTTCTCTATCTTTCCTCCATTATTTTTGTCTTCTATTTAACACTTTCAAGCAATATTCAAACAAAAATGATAATTGAACGTGATGGCATGACAAAAGGTATTATGGATATGACAAATGACAAAGAATTGAACGTAATTGAAGGAATGAAAGCTTTTTCTGATTCCGTAAGTAAATATGTGACTCGGGCAACGAAAGATACAAAGATCATGCAAAAATCATCAACACTACTTGCGATTGGTAATACACTGTTTATTATTGGTTTGATTATTCCAATTATTGGTTTTGTAAAATTTCTTGTTTTCTAGCCTTGTTTTTACAAAGCGAATGAACTTTATCTTCAATATAATCCAAGTGCTATAATCTACTCATGCAAAAAACAATTCTTGTTACGGGTGGATCTGGATTTATTGGAACCAAACTTACACAAGCATTGCTCGACAAAGGATATGCGGTAGTTATTGCAGACCTTGGAAAGCCCCGCATCAAACACAACAATCTTTCTTTTATCAAACTCGATGTGTCTCAGGACACACTCCCGTCTGCGTATGACGGCAAGATAC
>CAZQOL010000043.1:0-6761 GCA_964595185.1 uncultured Candidatus Saccharibacteria bacterium
AAGAAGAACAAGCCAAAAAAACCTTTGAATTATATAAGAAATATGGCACAAACCCATTTTCTGGCTGTTTGGTCGTTTTGCTTCAACTCCCGGTAATTTTTGCTTTATATTATGTTTTTTTGAAGGGGTTAACTATTAATCCTAGTTTGATCTATTCTTTTATCCAAATACCCGTAAATATTCATACGAACTTTTTAGGATTAATCGAAATGGCGGATAAAAGTATAGTTTTGGGTTTGCTCGCTGGTGCAACTCAATTTATCCAAGGATATCTTTCTGCTCCAATAAAACCTAAGGTTGAAATAGTAACCTCTGTTGGTCCAAGTGAACCAAAAACTTTCCAAGAGCAACTCTCAGATAGCATGCAAATGAACGTCAGATATATTTTACCTATCTTTATTGCTTTTATTGCTTGGAAAATATCTTCTGCTGTGGCGCTCTATTGGATTGTCAGTAATATTTTCACAATTGTTCAAGAGTGGTATATTCGTAGGAAGTTAGCTAAGAACTCAATTTAAATTATGATCCAAAAAGATAAAATAAAAGAATCAGTTGAGCAAATATTTAAACACCTTGGGTGCACACTTTCAAAGTGTGAATTCTCTGAAGAAGGAGGGATGCTTTGGTGTTTGATTGAAACACCAGATTCTGGCTTTATTATTGGAAGAGACGGAGAAACTCTTCGATCTTTAAATCATATCGTCCAAAAAATTGTTGAGAAAGATTTTGTTGATGAAAAAAGACCAAGTCTTTTTATTGATATTAATGGATATCAACAAAAAAGATTTGAAAATCTAAAAAACATTGCCCATATGATGGCAGAGCGCGCTAGATATTTTAAGAGTAACATTGAAGTTGACCCTATGCCCTCATATGAAAGAAGAATTGTTCACATGTATCTTGAGGGAGCAAAGAATATAAAAACAGAATCAGAGGGCTACGGGCCTAATCGAAGGGTGGTGATTAAATATATTGATAATGAATAATTACTGATTACTAATTACCAATTAAAAACAAAAAAATCATTAAAACACCAACGCGAAGCTTTGGTTTTTTACTTGGGCCTACTTAGTAATCAGTAATTGTTAATTAGTAATTATTTTAAGCCCCCACAATGTGTAGTCTTTTTTGTTTATAAAGAATAGATTATTCTCTCCATTATCTAAAAACAAAGCTGTTCCATCGATTGGAGTTTCATTAGCAGAATTAGCAATTGTTGTTTTGTCCCCTGTTTGAGTATTAATCTTAACAAAATAATCATCAAAAGAAACAAGTCCTTGATACCAAACATCCGGATATTGATTTCCGGTGATTAAATTTGGAAGAGCGCAATAAATATTAATATTATCTATACTCCAAACACATTTTTCTGGAAGACCAAAAAGGTTTAAATTTTTTGTTTCATTTTTATTAATATCAAAAACCCCCAACTCTGGGCCTTTTGCTGTTGAAGCACCATACAAAACAAGTGAACCACTTTTATTAACTGAGGTCGTTATCCCCGATATACCACCGAGTATTTTAGTCAATGTTTTATTAGAGGTGTTTAATAGAAAAATGCTTCCATTTACCGCATAAGAAGGTTTTGTAGTTAAATAAATACCTTTATTGTTTGTCCACTCAGGCAACCATTCGGTGAAAGGTGAAACAAAAACATTTTCCCTTCTTGTTTCATTAAACACTCCAATTGTACCCGTTGAGCCATCTTGATTTTTTGTTAAGTAGAAGAATTTATCTTTGTCGGGCGATAAACTTAAGTTTGTAATATTTTGTGGAAGAAATTCCCCTTTTGGTGCTCCAAGAGTAGCCATAAAGGTGCTAATTACTTTGTCCGTAGAAAGATATCTATATATTACAGAGTTGGCATCTTTACTAAAAAATGCTTCATGAATACCAGGGATGGTAGAATTTGATATTTTTTCTTTTGATTTCGTGTCTAAAAACATTTTATAGACATGACCATTTTTCTTTTCAACATATCTTATTGATGGAGCAATTTCAGTCGTTGCCTTTTCAGATATAGAGGTCGTTGTTATTGTAAAATAAGGCGCTGTCTCAGCATCAATAAGTCCAGTGACGGTTAAATTGTTTTTCGTTTGGAATTGTTTAATGGCCGCCGTGGCTAATTTACCAAATACTCCATCAACGACGAGCGGTTTTGTAAGTGATAGCTCGGTATTTAATATTTTTTGGATTTCCATTCTGCCTGCTTTTGTTTTTGCGTCTACAACAGTTTTGATTTCTTTGGGTTGTTGTATTGCTTCTTCGTTCGGATTGATTTCAATAGGTCTTATATCTTCTAAAAAGGTGGCCCCAGCGACACCAAAGTCAGTTATCTGGTAGAAACGTGATGTTCCTGCCTCTGGATTACTTGGGTCAATAATTGGATTATTTGGGTCGGGTTCAATATTAGGATTTTCAACAATACTTCCAGATCCAAAAGGATTGAAACTTTGATACCAAGGAGTCTCCCCCTTCGTGTTTGTTGCCTTGTCTTTATTAATCCAAAGATAAACACCGACAATAATAATTCCCGTGATGATAAATGTTGTTATGAAGATGATTATTTTTTTTGACATATAAATTAAGGTTCTATTTCTCCTTTTTTAATAGATTCATCTATTTGTTGTTGAATACTTAATTTTTTACCCATAATACACTGACCGTAAGTTCCACTTACTCCTCCTCCACAACTTACAACTACATTACAGCTTCCAAAATATTTACATGCCGCATTCTCTTGTTTTGCTAAATCAGAACCAGCTCCACCCTTACTCTTTAAAAAGTAAGCAGTCATCATTAGGGCATCGCCAGCATTCCAAGGATTTGGCTCATGGCCAAGAGCCGCTTTTGCATTATCACTATGCTCGAGCCACGTTCCAGGGAGAAATTGAGTATAACCAATTGCTCCCCCGTTAGTACTTCCACCTCCACTACAAGACATATTTACTGTTTGATATGTTAATTTGAGACCAGGATAAGCTTTATTTAATTTTGTTACAACCGTTTGGAGTGAGGCTAATTGTCCGGCTCCCATATTCGCATTTAAATAATTGCATTTCCCAGTATTACTACCATTACTTGTTTCTTGAGCAAACATGGCTAAGATAAAAGCAGTTTCAACCCCTGTTTTTTTTGATGCGATTTTTGCTGCGGGATATGCTTCTTTATTAAAATTAATTTTTATTGGTTTTCCGTCAAAAGAAGCCCCTCCAGAAATAGCAAAATCAGTTATCTCAGCAGTTACCTGTTTAATATTTAAACCACCCCCACCAAGGAGGTCAGGGTTAACAGTGTTTAATAAAGCATATGCAGCAAGAGCAATTACTAATCCAAGAATTGCTTTTGTGATTCTACTTTTAGCTTCAGTTTTACCAAAAATTGATTCATCTCCCATATATTGAACTCCACCAATAACAATCATAATGACAGCTAAGGCTCCACAAAGACCAATGGCTATTTGGAATATGATATTAAAATATTTTCCAATATCATCTATGTTCTCAGCTTTTTCAAGCCCAGGGATAGGTGCCAAAAAGTTATAAGTATCTTTATTCCCCGCGTCGGCTCCCGAGGTGATAGGTTGAACAACGGGGCAGATGGGTTCAACTGAATAAGAGTTATAACCACAATCATAGCTAGATAAAACGCAAGTGCCGGTTGTATTTGCCCCACATTTTTCTTGTAGTTTTGCTGAACAATTTAAAATATCAGTGAACCCACAAATACTCGTTACTTCGCCGTCCGAATTTCTATATTCATAAAAAGCAGAAGACGAATTTACGCTTACAAAAAAAGAAAAAATAAATATTAATAAAAATAACAAGGAATAAATATTTTTTTTCATATTAAATGTTTAACTTTAATGAATTACTAATTTTTTGAAACAACTCTTTGGTGTTTTCAACACTGAGGTTAATTGTAGCGTATCCACCACGAGAGGTTGGCCTGACGGTTAGTTCATTTTTTTTAGCGGGGGTTTGAATATTTTGTCCATTTATTTTCCAATTAAAAATGAAATTATTTTCTTTGCCCGAAAAAGAAGTAAAATATGGTTCTGCTACAAGTGTCATCTCATCTTCTAACAGTGTTGTTTCTTTGTCAAAAGCCTTATTATACAAAGTTCCTTCTGTAGGTGATTTTTCATAAAAAATTAATTTTGGAGTATACATTGGGATTTTTATTGTTTTTTCAGCCCCAAAATTTCCAGCAACAGAGGAAGAAATAACAGTTATTTCACTTTGTTCTTCAAATAAACTGTTTTTAAAAACATATGAATTTTTATTGTAACCAGACGAGTCTAATTTTGTCTCGCCATTATTCTTCCATGTATACGTGATACTCCCACTTCCCGATCCAATTGTTTTCGTGTTTGGAATAGCGACAGCCTTAATTAGTCCACCGACGGCTGGTAATGCCTTGCCTTTATAAAAAGGAGGAGTATATCCACTTATCGACTCCCACATTATTTCAATTTCAGTTGGGATGATACTAATTCTTTTTGTAATTGTATTAACTGAGCCTGATGGTTGAATACTAATATTTATAACGGTCATTGATTCTGTCCCTTCTGTTTTAAAGGTGTAAGAAGTTTTACCGATTCCTGAAAGCACAACTCCTTCTTTTGTTTGCCATGTGATTATTGCCTTATTCAAGTCTGTCGCATAACTAGAAAGGCTAAGGGTTACATCTTGATAAGGACCCGGATTATTTGGAGATGTTTCCACGCTTATCTCTCCTTCCTGAATGTCGATTTGGCTTTCGGCAAAGGAAAGAAAAGGATAGATTGTTCCTAGAATTAAAAAACTTATTAAAAATAATCTTGTAATCTTAGATTTCACTTTATCCATTATATAATAACCAAATTAACTAAACAACAGCTTTTAATTTAAGCGCTACTATTTGAAGACAACAATTCAGCCTTGGCTTTTTTAATAGCAAGTATTTGCGACGGATCTGAAGTAATAATCTGGTCCTCTGTGTATGACGCAATAGTTTTAATCGCTACGTGCTTTAGTCCCGCAAAGAAAATTCCCTCTCCTACCCCAGCTTCAAGTAATAAATATTTTTCTTCATCAGTTAGATTAAATGTTTTCTGTAAAATATCAATAGTAGCGGGTGATTGTTTTAGAAGAAGTTGAATTGAAGAGTTTGTAACAATAGGAATACCATAGGGACTTTTCATAAAGTCTCCGACGTCTTGTGTAATAGTGGCTAAGCCCAGATAGTATTTTCGTCCTCTTTTAGCAATTGAGTATAAGAAAGAAGCGGTGTCTTCTGATTTCATCATCCACCAAGCCTCATCAACAACCAAAAGTCTCTTTTTAATGTTTTTTCTAATCGCATTCCAAATATAATGAGTAATTATATACATTGCCACTGGTTTTAATTCATCTTCCATATCTCGAACAGAGAAAACAATAAATTTTCTGTTGATATCAACATTTGATGGCTGATTCAAGAATGAGGCCCAAGAACCGTGAGTATATTTAACCAGTCTTTGCATTAAAGATTCACTTCCCTCCATACCCGACAAAACAACTTCAAAATCAGAAAGCATTGGAGGTTCAATATTTGAAAAATCAGAGTCAGAAGTAATGTCTTTTAGAGCATAAGTTTCGGTAATGGCGGTATCAATAATTGAATCTTCTTCAGGTGTTAAACCTCCTAGCATGATTCTAAAAAGGCCAACTAGGTTTATGGTGTTTGCTCGCAAAACATCAGCGGGGGTTTCTTCTCCCGTTGGAATTGGTAAATCAAATGGATTAATATGGTGCTCAGAAGAAAGAGCAATATTGAAATATCTTCCTCCGACTGCTTCAGCTAAGTATTCATATTCTCGCTCTGGGTCAATAACAATAACTTCAGTATCAAACATTAATGTTCGAATAATTTCTAGTTTAGTGGCGTATGATTTTCCAGCTCCAGCAGTGGCAAAAGTTATAGAGTTATAGTTTGGAAGAGAAAACCGATCAAATAATATAAGACTTGAATTGTGACGATTGACTCCATAAAGAATTCCTTTATCTTCGGTTAAATCAAAAGAGACAAAAGGAAAAATACTCGAAAGTGGCTCAGTGTTTAATTTTTGGTGAATTCCAAGTATGTCTGTGCCAAGTGGAATAACACTCTTAAATCCTTCATTTTGTTGGAAAAGGGCTGGCTTTAGATAAATAAGTTTTGATTCGAGGAGAGATTTAATTTCATTTTCAATTTTAAATAAATCATTATCGTTCTCAGCATAGACGGTAATATAAAGGCCGACATCAAACATTTTTTCTTGAGCCTGCATTAAATTATCTCGCAAATCCTCAATATCTTTATAGGCTGTGTCGAGCATTGGGTCACGAACAAGACCTTTTGATTCTCGGATAGATATTTGACTTTGAACTTCAGCCACCTTTTTCTGGAAAGATCTTAAAATTTCAGCTGTTTCAATTGGGTGAACAAAAATAGAAACGTCGAACACTTTATCAAGATTAATAATTGGAGAAAACCAATTATCACTTAAATAACGTGGATAAGAAATGACAAAAAAGGTTCTGGCAATTTTATCTCCAAGGTTTAAAGAACGAGGAGTTATTTGAAGAGCCGAAGGAGCAATGATGTCTTGAATTTCCAAGGTTGCCGCTTTATACATTTCACTAGGTAAAGTAGGCATAACCATGCCACTTGACGTAGCTTTATTTTTACTTTTTCCAAATAATGATGAAAATATACTCATTGTAATTTTATACCCTGACTAATATCGCCGGGATTAA
>CAZQOL010000044.1:0-6703 GCA_964595185.1 uncultured Candidatus Saccharibacteria bacterium
CTTCAAGGCAAAGTCACCGAACGCAATGGCGAAAAAAGTATTATGATTGAAAGCTTGAAGAAAATATAAAACATCCCCCACCAATTTGGTGGGGGATGTTTTATATTTAATATTATTTTTTAATTTCAGTATTTTTAATGTTTCCCATTATTTTCATAACTTGAGCAGGGTAATTCGCAATGTATGAATTATATGTTCTTAGTATTTGCTCAGTTGTCTTTCCTTCATAATGGTGATCGGTCTTCGGATTATTTCCTCCAAGATTCATAGCAACTATTTCGATTGACTTATCAATAGATTCGAAGTTGATTTTACATGAACCCCATCCAAAAACACTATTTTCTACTTTTTTACAGGCTTGCTTACCTCCAGTTGATTCACGCATAGCAATTGCAGGTAATAAATATGGGTCAATATCATTCTTATATGCCTCCTCGACGAACTTCTTTCCATGCCCAGCAAGTGGCAATTTTTTTAATTCAAAATATGTGTCTATCTTATCAGCAATTTCTTTACGTATTACCTCTTCTTGTGGGGTTATCACAGAAGTTTCTTCCGTAGGGCTATCGCTGGTTGCAGTCATACTTGGTATTGTGGCCAATCCTGAGAGAGGCATTGCTATTGCAAACATTGGGATTGCAATAATTGACTGCAAATAACGTATAATTTCTTGTTTTTTCATAATATGGTGATTGCGGAGCACCAAAACCGTGTCACTTTATAGTTCAACATCTTTGTATAAAATACAAAATCGAGCTAAACTAAAAAATTCCTTATATATCATCAAATGTAAAACATAAGATAACATACTTGGAACTGCTAATATAGTAGCACAAAGGGATATATAAGTCAATAGTTATAACATATTTTTTGCCCTCGTCAAACATAAAAAACCCTTATTTTATAAGGGTTTTTTATGTTTCTTTCCTTGACAGCCTTATCATTACTGTGTCAAAATAAGCCTAATTTACAAAGGTTTATGAGTATTTTTGACACATATACCCTTTTGTATTATAAATATCCTTATTTTATAAAGATTTCTTCTGAATTTAAAATAACTTCTTTATAAGATTCCTCTGCTTTATCCTTACTAATACCAAACTCACCCAGATGAAATATTACTTTTTCAACTTTCATATAATTACCTGAATAACCTGAAATATTCTCTTCCAAGCCCACATATTTATAAATCTTATTCCAAACCTGCCGTCTTTTAATAAATTTATCAACTGAATTTTGAGTTAGACTCCAAATTTCACCATTTAATCCAAATTTCCAGTAAAGCCACATTTGAAAGAAATGAAGTGAATCCTGAAATTCTTCTTTTATTCCCTTTTTATTCATTTCTAATATTTCCATCCACAATTCATTAATTTCACCGAAGAGATAACGAGAAGTTATAGGATTACCCTTTGTATATCTTTTTGTATATTCCCCAATTTTCATAATGTTAATTATATCATATAAAAATACCCCATGACATAAGGGGTATTTTTTGTTAAAATCAATAATATTTTTAAATACCTAATTCATTTTTTAAATCATTAATTCTCTGTTGATCTGCCACATTTTGATCAACCTCCTTTTCTTTTTTTGTTTCTGTCTTCAGTTTATGAATTATTAAAGTATCATCTAATAAATCAAAATTATATTTACCCATATCATTCATTTCTTTAAGTTTTCTATTGATCTCCGCAACACATTCTTCGTTTTGGGTATTTAGTGGAGTTATTCTACAGTTTCCTCCTTCGGATAATATTTTATCTATATTATTAAATAAATTTTCAATTTGTTCCTTGGTTGTATTATAAAAAGGCACAGAATACGAGGCCCATATTTCATCAAATTTATCCAACCCCTCCCGACTTAATCTATTAAACAAATCAGGGTCATCAGATCTTATTTCTAATGACCTATAATTATTATTTATGTTTTTATTTATTTCTTCTTTGTCTAAAAAAGGATCAACGTTAACGACTATTTCAGGTTTAACAAAATCACTTTCAATCAAATCCTGCATTGACTTTCCTCCTCCCAAAAGACATACCCTTTTATTATCTAGTTTTCTTTTAAGGTATTCTTTAGCTTCAGGTGAATTTATATTTGGAACCTCGAATAATGACAATGCGTAAGGAAAACTATCTTTCTTAAATTGACTAGGGAAAAATGATCTTACTTGATTGGTCTTATTAAAATAATTTATACTATCATATTGATCTTTAATATGACTTCCACCCATATTATCATTATAGGTTCTAGCTGATCTATTAAATTCTAATTCACTTAATACTGTCTTGTTTTTTTCTTTATTTAATTTAACATTTTCAAAATCACTTTTTGATAATACACTAAAAGCTCTCTGGTAAGAGGAATCAAATTCTTTTTTATTAAATTCTCTATAATAATCTCTTTTGGTAAGATTAAAAGATCGTTTTCCTCTTTTGCTTATATAAACTTCATCATTTTTTCGATTAATTTCATTTATTGATAAATTTAACCTATGTAAATAATCTTCCGCTGATTCCATTGATTGCAATTCAAAATCAAAATCAATAAATTTTTTTTCGATTAAATTTTCCTTATTATCTCCTATGTTTAAACTTTCCATATTTTATTTTCCGTGACAATTCTTATACTTCTTGCCGGAACCGCAAGTACATGGGTCATTTCGGCCGATTTTTTTTGACTCTCTCCTAACGGTTGCAGGAGTATCTGACCCATCTGAGGAGCTTAGTATTAATTCTGGGCGTTCTTCAATAACTTCTGTCTCCGTATTATCTTTAATGTCGGCATTAATCTTACTAATTAAAGAGTAAACTTGTTCTTTGAAATTAGCTTCTAACTCTTTGAACAGTCTTAGCCCTTCTTTCTTATATTCAATAAGTGGTTCCCTTTGTCCATAGGCTCGAAGATTCACTGATGACCTTGTATATTCCATTGTTTCTAAATGTTCTACCCAGAGAGTATCTGTTGTATATAGAGCAATTCGACGAACAGTTTCAAAAAACATCGCATCTCCAATAGCAGCTCTTTTTTGCTTAACAATTTCTTCTAATTTTGGGTATTCTACAACTAATGAATTCAAAAAATTCTCAATGGCTACAAAATCACCTTCCAGCATTACTCTCCTTCTTTCATAAATAACCTTGCGCTGATGATTCATAACATTGTCGTATTCAAGAGTGTGCTTTCGAGAATCAAAATGGAAACCTTCGATTTTTGCTTGAGCATTTTCAAGAGTGTTAGAGATAAAACGATTCTCAATCGGCTGATCTTCAGGCACGCCGAGTTTTGCCATCATCGATTTAATACGATCAGATCCGAAAATTCTCATCAAATCATCTTCTAGCGATACATAAAATTGTGTAGCTCCAGGATCACCTTGTCTTCCTGAACGACCCCGAAGCTGGTTATCAATACGTCTTGCTTCATGTCTTTCTGTCCCCAACACAAATAAACCTCCCAAACTTTTAACCTCTTCGTGTTTATCTTTATCATAAGGAACACCTCCCAATTTAATATCTACTCCACGTCCTGCCATATTAGTTGCAACTGTTACCGCCCCAAGTCTTCCAGCGTTTGCAATTATTTCTCCTTCCCTCTCGTGGTTCTTTGCATTCAAAACTGTGTGTGGAATTCCAGCTTGAGTCAAATAGGCAGATAAAAGCTCATTTTTTTCAATCGAAACCGTTCCAATCAAAACTGGTTGACCTTTTTCGTTTAACTCTTTTACCTTTGCCGCAACTGCCAACAATTTATTTTTTTCTGTCTGATATATTAAATCATTAAAATCTTTTCGGTTTATGTCTCTATGAGTTGGAACGACAACAACATCAAGTCCGTAAACTTTCAAAAATTCCTCTTTCGAAGTTTCTGCTGTTCCCGTCATTCCCGATAACTTTTTATAAAATCTAAAATAATTCTGAAATGTAATTGAAGCAACAGCTCTTGTCTCTTTTTCAATCTTTACTCCTTCTTTGGCTTCAATCGCTTGATGAAGACCTTCACTCCAACGTCTCCCTGGCTGTAATCGCCCAGTAAATGAATCGACAATAATTACTTCTCCATCCTTAACTACATAATCTTTATTATTTTCATATAAAGCTCGAGCCTTAACAGCAGTTTCTAGATGATGAACATATTTGATTCCTTTTTCTGTATAAATATTTGAAATACCAAGTAATTCTTCAGAAAGTGTTATCCCGTGATCAGACAATGATATGGCTCGTAATTTTTCATCCACAGTATAGTCTTCTTCGGGTTTTAATTTTTTGGCAATATCAGCAAAAGTATAGTACAAATCCTCGCTATCTTCAGCTTGAGATGAAATAATTAAAGGAGTACGCGATTCATCAATTAATATCGAGTCTACCTCGTCAACAATTGAATAATTATGACCTCTTTGAACCACGTCATTAATATTATTGGCTAGATTATCACGCAAATAATCAAAACCGAATTCATTGTTTGTCCCGTATGTTATATCAGCGGCATAGGCTTCTGTCCGTGTACAAGGTCTGAGATTTTCATATTGAACCTTAAAAGCTCCAAGCTCACTACCTTCATCAGCATCTTTACTAAGGTGAGCTGGATCATACATAAAAGAAGTATTTTGTGAATTAACAACTGCAACACTAATTCCAAGCATCGCAAAAACTGGGCCCATCCAAACCGCATCACGACGAGAAAGATAATCGTTAACCGTCACAATATGTACTCCAAGAGATGTAAGTGCATTTAGATAAGCTGGTAATGTTGCAACTAAAGTTTTTCCTTCTCCGGTTCTCATCTCAGCGACATTCCCTTTATGAAGTGCTATACCTCCAATAAGTTGAACATCATAATGACGTTCATTGCGAGTTCGCACTGAAACTTCTCGGACCAAAGCAAATGCTTCCGGCAATAAATCATCTAAGTCTGCCCCTTCTTTTATTTTTTGCTTTAATTCTTCAGTTTTGATTTTAAAATCAGTATCCTCGAGTTTTTGAATTTGTGGCTCAAGTTTATTAATCTTATCAACAAGAGGGCCCCACTTTTTTATTAGTCTACTGCTTTCAGTCCCTATTAAATTCTTTAATATATTCATCCCAGTTTGAGATATGAAAGTTACTATACTTTCATATCTTTTTATTACAATTTATTAATATATCCTTATAAATACTATATAAAATATCCCGCGAAATCATTACTATGTATCTCTAACGGGACACGTATAACATAATTGTAACATAAAAAGAAAATCCCCGATAGAGAGGGGATTTTCTTTTTAAAGATGAAAGAATTACTTTCTCTTTGTAGCTTTTTTCTTTTTAGTTACAGGCTTCTTTGCCTTAACTACTTTCTTTGCTTTCTTTTTTGCTGCCATATATTTTAAAAAATTATTTTTAAAAGATGTGTGACTTCACGACCTTACAAATAATTTTTTAAAAAAATATTTGTAAAAAAAATTTATCACACTCACACATATATTATCTAACATTAAAGAATATACTGCAATACTTTTTTACAAAAATGTGTGGATAACTTTCCAATTTTATTTTTGCTTTGCAAATTAGAAAATTGAGAATCCGTACTAAAATTTTAAAAAATTAATTCAAAAAAAAATAAATAAAGAGATAGAGAAAAGTTTATACATAAAAATACAAATTAAATTTTTAGTGTGGGATCAAAAAAATATAAAAAACTTAAAATATTGACTTTATTCAATTTTATTGTTATAAATAAATTATGAAATATTATTATTTTCATGTATCAAATATCTGCCTAACTCAAGGAGAAAAAAATCTCGTGAGGCGATTTTTGAGCATATGGAATAATAACTAAATTAAATCAATAGTTAAACATCTACTTAAAAATCACCTCAGTTGAGGTGATTTTGTTCTTTATAACAACTAAATATTTACAAAAATGGAAGATCAAGTTATTTTTCGTCGTGGTAACAAGGTTATCTTACGACCGATCATTGAGGATGACATCACAAAATTTTTTATTTGGATGAATGATCCCGAGGTTACTAAATTTAACTCTCGTTGCTTGCCCGTATCATTAAAACAAGAAATGGAATGGTTCCAAAAGAATTCCGATGATACGAAAAAAATTAATTTGGCAATCGTAGATGCTGAGACAAACAATCTAATAGGTAGTATGGGCATGCATAATATCAATTATGTATCACGCACCGCAACTACAGGAGCAATTATTGGAAACAAGGAGTATTGGGGTAAGGGTTACGGTGGAGAAGCCAAGATGTTATTTTTACATTTTGCTTTCTATGAGTTGAATTTAAGGAAAATTTACTCTGAAGTTCTTTGCTTTAACGAACGAAGTATCAATTATTCCCTTAAATGTGGTTATGTTAAAGAAGCTATCTTACCAATGGATATCTATAAAGACGGAAGATATTGGGATAAAGTTAT
This sequence comes from uncultured Candidatus Saccharibacteria bacterium, assembly GCA_964595185.1. Classification (GTDB taxonomy): domain Bacteria; phylum Patescibacteriota; class Minisyncoccia; order Phycocordibacterales; family UBA9973; genus UBA8515. The sequence continues at coordinate 6,417 of CAZQOL010000044.1, forward strand.
TTTAGCCGTCTATCGTGAACAATGGGAAAAATTATGGATTGAATTTTCCAAAAAATTAAAGTAATTAAATTTGTAGCTCTCTTTTAGAGGGCTGCTTTTTAATACTAGTGCACATATGAAAAACACCATGCTTTGGACAAGGTGTTTTTCATATATTGGTTTGTATCTATAAGCCGGGTTCTGTCTTAGATAGATATTTATCTAGGATGTAAATTACTCTACACCTCAAGCGATTCAGACTCCGAGAAAAACTCGGAGAATACGATCTTGCACACATGTAAGGATTT
>CAZQOL010000045.1:0-6690 GCA_964595185.1 uncultured Candidatus Saccharibacteria bacterium
TGGTGCTCAACCGTTCACTTTCAGAAATTGGTATTTATCCAGCCGTTGATCCACTTGATTCATCATCAACTATCCTTGATCCAAACATCGTTGGTAAAGATCACTATGAAGTTGCTCGTGAAGTACAAAGAGTTTTGCAACGTTATAAGGATTTACAAGATATTATTGCAATTCTAGGTATGGAAGAACTATCTGATTCTGACAAAGAATTAGTGCAACGTGCCCGAAAGATTCAAAAATTCTTATCCCAACCAAACTTCGTGGCTGAACAATTCACAGGAAGAAAAGGAGTTTATGTTACCTTAGCTGAAACGATTCGTTCATTCAAAGAGATACTTGAAGGAAAACATGATTCACTTCCAGAAAATGATTTTTATATGAGAGGAGCAATGTAAAATTAGGTTCTAGTTGCTATAGTTAAAATAAAACTAATATGTCAAAAAAATTACAACTAAAAATTGTCACACCTGAAAAACTAATTCTTGAAGAATTGGTTGACTCGGTCACAATTCCAACTACAGAAGGGGAGATTACGATTCTTCCTGATCATATTCCACTAATTGCAACTGTTGCCTCGGGTGACATTGTTGCGATTTCCAATGGTGAACATATACCAATGGCTGTTGTTGGTGGATTTGTTGAAACTCGAAAAATAAATGGGGAAACAGAAGTGACTATTTTAGCTGACTTTGCCGAACACGTTTCTTTTATCTCTGATTCTGAAATTGAAAAAGCAAAAGCAAAAGCTGAACAATTGCGTAAACAAGCTGAGAATAATGAAATCGTAGACTTCGAACACTTTGAAACAGAACTTGAACGCTCACTCAATCGAATAAAGATCGCCGACAAATGGAGAACTAAAAAATATAGAAAATAGAAATTTCATAGTTAATAATAAAAATATCCTTATATTGTAAGGGTATTTTTACTTGACTTTTCATATCTTTATGTGATATAATGTAATTCAAATAGATGTTATTAAAAGGATTTTAGATTGGTGTTCTTAGTTTCTTCGTTAAGGAAATTAAGAACACTAATCCTAAAACCCCCAAAGTGATGAAAAATGAATTAAAAAATTACATGTCAAAAAAATCTATCTTTTTTGACACAATAATGTTTTTCTTCGCATTTTGTCTACCAATTATTTGCATAATTGGAAATCATTATTACGCTTCGAGCAACTTCCCGATGGTTGTATTGTTTGTCATAATAGCAGCAATCGACGGGACCATGGTATTTTTAAGATACCACTTCCGATATGGTATATAAAAAATAGCAAAGTCTCCTTAATGAAATCTGACTTTAATATTTTTAACAAAAAAAAGAAAGCCACCCACAAATAAAGGGTGGCTTTTTACTTCTATTAAGAGCTCTAAAATAATCTGTATCCAAATATATTCTGATATAGTAAATATAAAAATACTGGGGCAATTATTATTCCATAGATGAGAAGTACACAAATTATTTCAAATATTGACACGATGTAATACAATATTTTTTTTATTAACAAATAAATCTTAATGATGGGATAAGCGATAAATGTTCCTATCGGAACAACCACTACAACCCAAAATATTGGACCAATTGCAATAACAAGTAAAAACTTTTCTTTAATAATAATTTGGAAAAAGCTACCTGCTGTTGATGCAAATTCATCACCGTACCTAATAAATATTGGTATTATTATGAAATAAAATATTATGAAAAAACAATAAACCGCAAATAAATTTCCATTTCCTTCCATAGAGCCTCCTTTTTTAATTGTGAATTTTTTTCTTTAATATATAACAATATATTATTACAGTCAAATGACAAATATTGTTGTTGGATATAAAATAGAGAAATGGAGAATAAAATTATTAAGGATATACTATCAAATCAAAAGGTAGAGAAGTCTAGGATCCTTGCTCGATTTTTTAAAACAGGTAAAGGGAAATATGGAGAAGGTGATTTATTTTTAGGAATCACAGTTCCCATATCAAGAATACTTGCAAACAAGTACAGAGAAATTGATCTAAAAGTAGTCGATAAATTAATAAAAAATAAATATCATGAGATTAGATTGATTGCTCTTTTGATTTTAGTTCAAAAATACCGTCAAGAAAAAAAGAAAATGAATTTGAAGTCGATAAAACAAATCGTTGATTTTTATTTGAAACAAACAAAATATATTAACAATTGGGATCTAGTTGATTTATCATGCCATTACATTTTAGGTGATTATTTAACTATTTCTAAACCAAGTCTGACAAAAGGTATTTTAACTAAATTAGCTAAATCAAAAAATCTTTGGGAACGAAGGATTGCCATTATTTCTACTTTTGCATTCATCTATAAAGGGGATCCATCGCAAACTATATATATCACTAAAATCCTATTAAAGGACCAGCACGACCTGATTCATAAGGCTTGTGGTTGGATGCTTCGAGAAATAGGTAAAAGGGTCAGGGAGAGCGATTTAACCTCATTTTTAGACATATATGGCCCTCAAATGCCTCGGACAATGCTTCGTTATGCGATAGAGCGATTGCCAGAGAAAAAAAGGAAATACTATCTAAAAGTTTGACTTTTATTTATAGTAATGTATAATTGTAGTATTATTAAATTTAATTATGATAATTAAAATTTATATGAAAAAAATAAAAATAATTCTAATCGCTTTTATTTTAATATTTGGAGTAAACAATGTTTTAGCTTCTTCAAATTTAGAAATAAAATTAAATGGTCAAGAAGAAATAACAATTGTTAAGGGTAATAAATATCAAGAACAAGGTGTTGTTGTTAGGGGTGACGATATTTTAAAAGTTGAAACCACTGGAACTGTCATTGAAAACACAGTTGGGACTTATCTAATAACCTACACTGCAACTGATAAAGCTGGGAATATCTCGACAAAAACAAGAACTGTTACAGTTGTTGAACAACCAAATATTCTTTCTGAAAATTATATTCCGGAACGAGTAGAACCAGTTACTGAACAAACTGATGGGGAAGTTTTAGGAGTAAATAAATTTATTTTTACTCAAAAACTAAATTTTGGTTTAAAGAATAATGAAGTTGTAGAACTTCACAAAAAATTAATTGCGGAAGGTTTTCTTAAAATTGCATCTCCAACTGGATACTTTGGGTCTCAGACCTTAAAAGCGGTTAAAGATTTTCAACTTGTAAACAACCTTACTGCAGATGGAATTGTTGGTCCTAAAACTCGTGAAGCCCTAAATCGATAATTTTAGGTTTAAAAAATTATCCGAAATCAACGTGTATGCTTAAAATTAATAAGCATACACTTTTTTCGTTACAGATAGGGCTTAAAGCCCTATCTGAGCTAGTCAAAAACATTATCAGTGGTATAATATTTATATTATAAAAACTTAATAAATATATTTATGTATACAATCATACTTACAGGTTTCTTGGGCGGAATTATTCGAGGATTGGTCGGATATCTAAAGTATCGTAGTTCATACAAGAATACTTCTTTCTTGCTAAATTATTTTTTACTGAGCGTAGGAATCTCTGGAGTTGTTGGTCTTTTAGCTGCGTGGGTTACAAAAGATTTAGGTTTAACATTTTTAAACTTACCTGCAATTACTCCCGCTATTGCAATGATCGTGGGTTATGCAGGAGGGGACTTTATCGAAAATCTATTTAAAATACTGACAGGTAAAACTTCACTCTACCAACTGCCTGTTTAAAAAATATTCTTTAATTTATTCTTTTTTATTTCCAGATAGGGCTTTAAGCCCTATCTGGAATTATACTGTGAACCACTTAGGTGGCTTTCAGAACTAAGTATAGATAGGGAATGGATTGAATTGGGGATTAGAGAGTTAGAAAGTTTTTATAGTATTGACTGTCTTCAAAAAAGTATCTAAATCACCTTTTACAAGCATAAAACCAAACGCTTTAAAATCAGAAGATGATTTTAGTTTAAAAATGGCAACAGCTTGACCTTCTCCTATATACGGCATATCAACTTCTTTTTTTCCATAAATTATTACATATTCTTCGCCTTGTGAGTTAATTTTCTTTTCATTTTTATATCCAGATTGTAATAAAATTTTTAATCGTTCATCAGTCGGATACTCAGAAACATCACTTGCATTTAATTCACCAGGAAAAGTAAAGTCAGGGGTAGATGCACCAATAAACATGCAAAATTTACTTTCTACTTCACAGCCCTGAGTAGCAAAGAAATGTTTACCTGTGGTCCCTTCGCCTTTTTTAAAATTAATTTCACCATAATCTTTAAAATATGTTAAAGAAAAACCTATCTCTTTATTTTCATATTTTCCCTTTGAAATTACATTTCTTGGAATTAAAAAATTTACAATTATACTTATAAAAAGAAATGCAGCTATAATCCATAAAATAATTTTAGGAAGGGTCTTGATAAGAAAATGATTATTGTTTTTCATAATATAATTATACAATAAGTTCTAATTATTCGATAGGGTATAGATAAAAAAAAACAATTTTTGTATTAGAATACAACCACTGGTTATCGGTGTTAACCACTTAGGTGTCTTTCAGAACTAAGTAGGAAAAGGGATTGGATAGAGTTAAGGATTAAAGAATTGCGAATGATAATACAAATTTGACTATTATATATATTAATTGTAAGTTAAAGGAAAATATGTAAAATTTAAAAAACTATAAATATGGACAAAGACATTGTATTTTTTAAAGATTCATTATCAAATAAAGCCTTTAATTCTCTTAATAGTTTAGGGCGTAGATTTGATAATGATATTGATTTAAAATATGGCTTTCTTGATCCATTTTTTCTTGATAGAGAAAAAATTAGATTAATTAAATCATATAGAAGACTTGCAGACAAAACTCAAGTCTTTCCTCCCGATTTACACTCAAATGTAAGAAATCGTTTGATTCATACAAATGATGTTGTGAACCTTGCTTCAATATATGCCAATATCTTGGGGCTAAACGTTTATCTAACAGAAGCAATCGCTCATGGCCATGATATAGGGCACACACCTTTTGGGCATTTAGGTGAAAGACTCATTTGTGATCTTTCAGGCAAAAAATTTGCCCATCATGTGATGAGTGTTGTTGTCGCTCAAAAGATCGAAAGGAAAGGATTAGGATTAAATTTATCCTATGAAACCCTTGAAGGTATTCTAAATCATTCTCGTGGTGCTGGAGATATGAAAATTAACTCGAGTATTTCAGAAGAATCAAACCTTGTAATGTTTTCAGACAAAATTGCTTACACTTTTTCTGACCTTAACGACGCTCTTCGTGTTGGATACATTAGTGAATCTAAATTACCTAGAATCGTAAAACATTTTGGTAAAAATCAACGAGAAAGAATTTCAAACATCTCTTATGATTTTATCAAAGAATGTTCTGAGGAAGGAAAAATATCTTTTTCTAAATCAGAAACTTCAAAGAAATTTGCTGATCTAAGGAGTTGGATGTATGAAAATGTTTATTTCACTCTTGATGTTGAAGATTACAGAATTAAAATTTACAATGAATTAAAAAATGTTTCTTTGTTTATTTCTGATTACTATAAAGGTAACATTAATCCGTTTCTTGCTATCGCTTGCATGACAGATAGTGAGGTAAGAAAATTTTCCACACATTTAAATAATGGTGAGATTAAAGATCTGAATTACGGATTTATTGAAATCATAAGTAGTCTACAAAATAAAGAGATAAACATTTTTGATCCAGATTTTAAAAAAGTGGATTTTTGTTTTTAATAACTAGTACCCCGATAGATATAATCTAACGGGGTATTATTATTTCACAAGTTCAAGCCTAACTTAAGGGTACAAAATAAAATTACAACCACTGGTTGTCGATGTGAACCACTTAGGTGGCTTTCAGAACTAAGTAGGGAAAGGGATGGGATTAAATTGGGGATTAAGGAGTTGAGGTTGATGATTGGGTAATATCGGTATTAAAAATAACAAAGCCCACAATGAGCTTTGTCATGTAGGCTTTTTAATTTTTTAGTATTTTTCAACTAACCGTGATGGTAAATTCCCATGCTTTTGGAATGGTTGGTATTTTTGCGATGATGTACGCAAATGAATACATTATTCCAAATACTGCTCCAAGTACGAGGATAGGAGCAAGAAAAGATGGCCATACTTCATGTAATGAATAAGACCCAGCCAATGCCAGAAATATTGCACCTACCCATGGCGTAGCTTCTATGAATTTTCCAAGCTTAAACTCGATTATCAATCCTCCTACCAGGCAAAAACCAGAATAAAGGATTATTACAAATGAGACGATCGGCTCCAATACGAAGATCGATGACAGGGTAATCATTGCAAACAAAAAGCCAACAAAGGCTGTCATAATCCAACGTTCCTTTTCGAAGGTAATCGGGTTCATTTTTTCGATTGATGAAAATAATTTTGCTTTCATTGTTTTGATTATTAAGTGAATAATTAGTTAAATTGATTTTCTAAACTTCCAACAAAGAAACTTAGAAAATCAATCTAACCTTCACAACAAAATCAATATCAAAGAACTGTAACTATTTATACGATAGCATAAATATAGTAATTTGTCAATGTCTAATGTGGCACATTCAATTAAAAGTTCTGAACTCTTAAAAGGTTATAAAAAATAACTTAATATATAAGGCTAAAAAATCTGTGAACCACTTAGGTGGCTTTCAGAACTAAGTAGGGAAAGGGATGGGATTAA
>CAZQOL010000046.1:0-1130 GCA_964595185.1 uncultured Candidatus Saccharibacteria bacterium
CGACGGGGCAGGTTTTAAAGAATTTTTGGAATCACTCGATCCATATATTAAAGATAATATTGAAATAGGTCTTGCTCTAAACACAACAACAAATATTGATAAGCTAGATTCATTTATTAACCATATAGATTTTATTCAATGTATGGGTGTTGAGCGAATAGGTTTTCAAGGAGAACCATTTGACGATAAAGTCCTTGCTCAAATTAAAAACATTAAAACCAAATATCCCGAGATCAAAATTAGCATTGATGGAAGTGTAAATGAAAAAACTGCCACCTTATTACTTGAAGCTGGCGCAGATAGACTAGTCATTGGTTCAGCACTATTAAATAGCTATGATATTGGTGAGACAATTAAAGAATTTGAACTACTTTAATTTATTAATTAATTAGAATCTCAACTAATACGAATAGCATCCAAAAAGAAAGTAATAAATAGCTTTCTTTTTTTGAGAGAGTTCTTCCTGTACGCATAAAATAAAAAAGTAGGAAAGAGGAAACGACCATAAATATACCAGTTGAATAAATAATTTTTTGGGAAAAATTAAATGGACTAATAAGGGCTAAGAGACCAACTACAACCGTCGCATCTGCTAGAACTGTTCCCAGTATGTCTCCAACAGCAAGTGAATCGTGATTTTTTTTAACAGCAGATAAACAGAAAAATAATCCCGGCATAGTTGTACCAACTCCAACAATTAACATACCAATAACGACAGAATTTACCCCTAGTAAGTCTGCAATGTTTATTGTTGAAGTAACCACAAAGTGTGATCCAATTAATAAGAGTCCCATGCTAAACAACAAAAATACGAAATCCTTTCCTCTGTTTTTATTCTCGATAATTTCAGTATTTGGAAATATTTGTTTTTCCGAATTATTTTTAAATGCTAAATAATAAAAAACTAAACCAGTTATAATGAGTCCGAGTCCCTCCCATCTGGAATAATAACCATCAAGGCCAAGAACAATTGGGACAAGAAGTATAAAAGGATAAACAATATTTTCTTTTAATATCTTACTATCAACTTTAATACTACGTCCAGCAAAAAATATTACTATGGCAAAAACTAGCGTCATGTCGGCAATATTTCCACCAAATAACATTCCTAATCCTAATGATGGTACTCC
>CAZQOL010000046.1:1140-6451 GCA_964595185.1 uncultured Candidatus Saccharibacteria bacterium
CAGGAACAATTGAGATGTCTGCAATGACGATAAAACCGACAACATATTTAGATAATTTATAACTTTCTGCCAGCTGAAAGGCGTATTTTGTTGATAAAGTCGCACCCTTAACGATTAAAAAAAATGATCCAGCAAAAATAAATATATTTTCTATCATTTTAATATTATACATTGTAAATATAAATAATTCTAATTATTATGGCCTTTTAAAATTAATTTTGTTAGAATATATAAAGTATATTTCAACAAGATGGAGAATTTAACTGATGAAAAAATTAAAGAATTAAAAATTATTGCAAATAACATTCGCAAGAGTATTGTTGAGATGTTGTCAGATGCTGGTTCAGGGCACACAGCAGGAGCACTCGGAATGACAGATATTTTTACTTTACTATATTTTAATGTCCTAAAACACAATCCTAAAGATCCATTTTGGGTAAATAGAGATAGATTGATCCTCTCAAATGGGCATATTTGCCCTGTGTTATATGCCACAATGGCTCATGTTGGATATCTACCAATTGCAGAATTAAAAACTTTGCGTAAATTTGGATCGCGTCTTCAAGGACATCCACACCGAGAATTCATGCCCTTTCTTGAAACTTCTTCTGGTCCACTTGGATCTGGGCTTTCAGAGGCTGTAGGGATGGCTATCGCAGATAGAATAGATGGGGAGACAAAAACAATTTACGCTATTTTATCAGACGGAGAACATGATGAAGGCAATACTTGGGAAGCCATAATGCTTGCAAATAAAGAAAAACTTTCAAATCTTATCGTTATAGTTGACCGAAATAATATTCAAATTGGTGGAAATACTGAAAAAGTAATGCCACTTGGTGATTTGGCAGAGAAATATAAAAACTTTGGCTGGTTTACACAGGAAATTGACGGACATGATTTTTGGAAAATTAATAATGCAATTTTCAATGCTAAAAATTTTAAAGAAGGACCATCAGTTATTATTGCAAATACAATACCTGGCAAAGGAATTAAAGCTTGGGAAAATGATTACAAATGGCATGGTAAGACACCTAATAAAATTGAAGCTGAAATGGCACTTAGTGAATTAGGTTCTAGTAATTAGTTTCTAGTGATTAGTCAATCAATTATGTTAAATCAACAATTAAAACTTAATACTAAAATATTTAACGATGACATCGAAAAAGTTTCAACTCGCCAAGGATTTGGAGAAGGAATAATTATTGCAGGCAATGAAAATGAAAAAATTGTTGTATTAAGTGCAGATTTATCCGAATCTACAAAAGCAAATATTTTTGCCGAAAGACACCCCGATAGATTTATTGAACTCGGTGTTGCCGAACAAAATTTAGCAAGTGTGGCAAGTGGTATGGCTGCAATGGGTAAAATTCCATTTATTGCTTCATATGCAATATTTTCTCCTGGACGAAATTGGGAACAAATAAGAACAACAATTTGTTACAACAATCAACCAGTAAAAATAATTGGCTCTCATGCCGGTTTATCTGTTGGACCAGATGGCGGAAGCCATCAAATGTTGGAGGATATCGCCCTCACTAGAGTACTGCCCAATATGGTGGTAATCTCTCCATGTGATGCTATTGAAGCTAAAAAAGCAGTAATTGCTTGTGCAAAAACAACAGATCCGACATACATAAGATTAGCTCGAAATGAGACGCCGATTATTACTACAGCTGAAACTCCATTCGAAATTGGTAAAGCCCAAATTATTTACACACCTGAAATAGGACTCGCTCATGTTGGAATTATTGCAACAGGACCTATTTTATATAAAGCCTTAATTGTTGCAAGTAAGTTAGAAAAAAGGGGAGTTAAAGTTAAGGTCATGAACTTATCAACAATAAAACCACTCGATAAGGAGGCTATCATTTCTCTTGCTCGAGAAACCAAGGCGATTATTACAATTGAAGATCATCAAATTGCCGGAGGCATGGGCAGTGCCGTCGCTGAGCTTTTGGGTGAATATTATCCAACACCGATTGAGTTTGTTGGGGTAAATAATAAATTTGGTCAATCAGGAATTCCAGAGGAATTAGAAAAACATTATGAAATTGATGTTGAACATATTTTAGAAAAGGTTAATAAAGTTTTAAAAAGAAAAATTAATTAGTTACAACCAATAAGAATATCTAATAAGTCTTCTCGATTAACAATAGAATTCTTTGTATCTTCAATATCAATAATATATCCAATCATTTTATCTAATTGTACTCTCCTGAAAGAATCATCTTTTAACTTTTTTAGATTAATAAGTTTAATTTCAAATTCTTTAATCTCAGTTTCTAAATTTTTTATTATTTTTTCTTTTAATTGTTGATCAATATTCTTCAATCCAAAATGCTCAACAAAATCGTCCTTTTTGTATCTAAAAATACTATCCAAAATCTTAGGCTGATCCGCTCCTACCATATTTTTTTTAGTTAGTTTAACAATATTTTGTACTTCTTCGGGGCGTAAATCATTATCATTGGTAGATGGAGGTTTTTCACTCATAAATATTAATCTAATATAGTTGGTTTATAATCGTCCGACAATTTTTTTATTTTATCTTCAATTTGATCTCTATTTAATAATCCTTTGTGTGGTCCAACAAATGAAATAACCGAAGCAGAATTGATTGCTCCCCATGATAAAGCCTCACTAATATTTTTTCCTAAACATATTGCTGCCATAAAAGCTGATGAAAAAGCATCTCCAGCACCAGTGCTTTCTACTGGTTTCTGTTCTAAGGCCTTAATGAATAAAATTTCATTGCCGTCGTATGAATAGGCCCCTTTTGTTCCGTTCGTAATTATGACAATTTTAGGACCTAAATCATATATTTGTTTTAATAATTTAGATATAGATTCCTCTTCGGTATTCAGGATTTTTTTTGCTTCTTCATAATTACATAAAAAAATATTACTTCTTTGATATATATCTTTAAAATGCTCAGCGCCTAATTTTATCTGAAAAGTTCCTGGCTGAAAAGCTAGTTTAACATTTGGATGTCTTTTTAAATAACTTACAATTTCATCATGGAAACGTAAAGATTTTTCTCCTAATGAACTCAAATAGATCCAAGCGGGTGAATTATATTCTTCTGATTCTTTTGTTTTTGTCCATTCATAATTATATTCTTCGTGTTTGGTCAATATTGTTCTTTCTCCTCTATACCAAAGAACATAATGATTACTCGTAATTTTTTCATTTTCTTTTTTAATAAAATTCAAATCAACATTTTCATCTTTGAGCACAGTTATACAATCAGTACCATTTTGATCACCTCCAATATTGGCCATTAAACCCGATTTTAATCCCAACCGACTAATAGAAATTGCCACATTGGGACTATTACCAACGGCATGGCATGTATCTACTGATTCATATGGTATTTTGGCCCCAAAATCAAGACACAATTTGCAATCACCACCATCAGAGTCACATACTTCCTCAGCTTCTTTAATTTTAATAAAAATATCTGTGGCAATATCACCTATAGTTAAAATATCTAATTGTTTCATATCCTGATTATATCATGATATAATATTAAAATGAAAATCAAAAATCTAAGAGATTACATAAAAGAAGCAAATGAAAGAGGGGTGGCAATTGGGCATTTTAATATTTCAAATATTGAAGCTCTGCATGGTATTTACAATGCTGCAAAGAAATTAAATGTACCAGTGATTATTGGAGTATCAGAAGGGGAAGAAGAGTTTATCGGTAGAGATGAAGTAGCCACTCTTGTTAAAATGATTCGTGAAAGAGACAATTATCCTATCTTTTTAAATGCAGATCACCATTATAGTTTTGAATCTGTTAAAGCTGCACTTGATGCTGGATATGACTCGGCAATTATTGATGCTGTAAAATTACCGCTAGAAGATAATATTACTCTAACGAAAAAATGTGTAGATTACGCAAAAGAACTTACAGAAAAACAAGGACGAGATATTTTAATTGAAGCGGAAATTGGATTTATTGGTCAATCGTCAAAGTTACTTGAGGAAATACCTGAAGGGGTCTCTGAAAAAACAATGACAACAAAAGAAGAAGCAGAAACATTTGTTGAAAAAACTGGGGTGGATTTACTTGCGCCATCAGTTGGAAATATCCACGGCATGGTCAAGGGTGGTAATCCGAAATTAAACATAGAAAGAATAAAAGAAATTCATAATGCAAGTGGAATTCCACTTGTTCTTCATGGCGGTTCAGGAATTTCGGATGAAGATTTTCGAGATGCCATTCAAGCTGGAATATCAATTGTTCACATAAACACTGAGATTCGGGTTGCTTATAAAGAAGCTCTTGAAAAATATTTAAAAGAAAATCAAAATGAGGTTGCGCCCTACAAAATTCTCAAACCCGCAGTCGATGCAATCGAACAAGTAGTTGAACAAAGATTAAAACTATTTAATAATCTATAAATTGACAATTGTTTTATTTGGTATTAACCTAAAGAAAAAACCTTAAAACCAAACGTCATGAAAAAAGGAATCGTTTTTGTTGTTGTGGGGATAATTACTTTGATGGTCTCTCTCGTATTCATTGTCCATTACAAAGAATCAATTTTTCTATTTATTTTTGGGGTAATATTAGCTATTCTAGGCTTATACGCCAGTTGTGTTCTGGGAATAGATGAAATATTCAGAAGCAATAGAAAACGGAAACTTAAAAGAAAAGGATGGGATATTGACAACCCCAAAATTATTCCTAAAACTAATGCTCGTGGAGAGTATTATTATCAACTCTCTAAACTTCAAGGCTCTCCCCCTGAAACATTTAGGGCTGCAACTGTCGTCAAAGATTTAATATATGTCGACAAAAATTTCATTGTAATCGTGAACTTAGAATAAATTTAAGCCCCGCAAAAAATGCGGGGCATATTTATTTATTGCAAATTTTTGAATTTGATGTTATTATAACCCCTATGAATAAATTAACCGCAACAATGCGAAGTAAGACAGATAAGCTTGTTTCTATACGAAATAACGGTATGGTTCCAGCTGTCGTCTATGGCGCTCGTGTGGAAAACACTTTAGTTTCCGTTTCGAGTATCGACTTCGAAAAAATATTAAAAGTAGCAGGCGAATCGAGTACTATTGTCCTTGAATTAAAGAATGATGAGAAAGATGTAGTATTACCAACTGGCAAAACTGAGGCGATGAAGAGAATCGATGTTCTTATCCACGAAGTTCAAGTTGACCCAATCAAAGGGTTTCCAATTCACATAGATTTTCTAGCTATTGATATGAATAAACCAGTTGAAGTAACTATTCCAATTGAATTTACAGGAATTGCTCCAGCTGAAAAAGATGGACTAGGA
>CAZQOL010000047.1:0-1539 GCA_964595185.1 uncultured Candidatus Saccharibacteria bacterium
AAGGAGATACTCCCATCGACGGCTCAAAAAGCCACCTTAGCTCAGTTGGTAGAGCGACCCCTTCGTAAGGGGTAGGTCCGCAGTTCGATTCTGCGAGATGGCTCCAAATTTAGCCTTAAAAAGAGCGAGGTCTTGCCTCGCTCAGTTTAAGGGTATTTTTCGAGTCGGGAGATGGCTCAAACAAAAACTCGCCATACATTTTCATGTATAGCGAGTAATATTATTAGTACTTATTTTCACCAAGTGATTAGTGTTCCAGGATGATTTAAGTTTAAAAAAGAACGAATAATCGTTTCCGTTTCTGCCTCGATGTTTATCGCGTCTTTCCTTACTGGAGTTGTGTCGAGGGATTTATATAAATTTACACTTATTTTATCCTGAACAATTCCATTTATCATGACTCCATCAACATCTTTCCAAAAGATTTTTTTTACAGACATATTTGGATTACGCGATTTTAATGCAAGGGCTATTAGGCTAGCAGTTAAATCACTGCCGTCAAACCCCAACAATCTCTTATTGCCAATATAACCCTGAGTTAGGATTATAGTATCATTAGCGCTCTCAGAGTTTATGACTCGTGAAATCTTTTCAGATGTCTCTGGTTGTACAGGAACAGAATAACAGTAATCTTCCCCAGTCGCAAAAACCATATTTTGCGCATCAATTAATTTTACTGCTACGTGTTCCTTTAATAGGAACTGATTGAAAATTTCTGAGCTCATCAACTCACCAAATCTTAATAGTTGAGCTTTCGAAATAGTTGGGTTTTCTTCATTTATAGAACCATACGAAATAAAGTATTCTATTTCATGAAAATAATCAAAGAGATTATCAGTTTCCTCAACGAAAAGATCTGTGCATCTTTGTAGGTGTAGCTCTTTAATTTCTTTAAACACTTCCCAAGCTTTCGCTGTATCTCCATTTGATTTATTTTCAAAAATATCTTGGAGCTTAGTCGTTACTTTAGCAAATGCTGAGACTACAATAATTATACGAGTTCCAGGTTTTATATCATTTAAGATATATCTAACCCAGGCGAGTAATTGTTCATAGGGAAGCATTAATCCAGCTCCACCTATTTTGTGAATCAAAAAGATAAGATATTTTTCCATGGGTTTGATTGTTTTAAGATTAGTTTTTGATTTTTAGCATCCATCAAAAAATTCTGCAGTTGTTCTTTCAGGAAGAGGAGAGGATACAATCTTTTTACGAAATGCAAACCAAACACTTTCGCTTTTACTTCCCACCAGATAACCCTTAAATAATGAGAAACAACTGCGTATATCATTTCTGCATTCCATAACACAAACAATATCTCTACTTCCAGTTGTTTCAGCAACACACATTTCATTATATCCGAGTTCGGAGTTTAAGTTTGGGTTTTTTTCTCCAATTGTAAATGGAACATGTGGAGTGGTTTTTTGGAGACCATTTTGTAATCCCCACTCTACAGTTTTTTGATATCTCCCAAACCCATCTATTAAATTGAATAAAACAATAACCTCATCAGTTATTTTGTTTTCTGCACCTACAGCC
>CAZQOL010000047.1:1549-6420 GCA_964595185.1 uncultured Candidatus Saccharibacteria bacterium
GTTTTCTGAGGGCTGATACTCATCTTCGTGTTTAAAAATGTCACAATCCAAGTTTGTTTGTGGTCCTCCCGCCATTAAAGATTCCTTAAAAGGCCTAGTATAATCTACTATCAATCTTGGAATTAGATGAACTCGAGCTCCTATTTTTTCAGCTTCAATTTGAAGGTTTTTAAACCAGCTGTCATTTTCTGTGGCAATCTCTTGATTTTTCATGATATTTGGTTTTTAAAGGTGAAATTTCTTTATTTCAAGCATACCAATCTTTGGCAGGGAAGTTAAGTTTTTTTACATTTGTCTTAAATTTGTTACTTTTTGTAAAATCTGTTAATATATTAATATGATAAAAATACAGCCTATTGTTAAAGACATAATTTTGAAGGAATTAGAAGCTTATATTGCTTTAACTGAAGATTATATGAATATGAGTAGTTATGCTCACAAAATAAGACCGACGGTTGAAATGATTACAAAAAAGAAAGTAACAATCACTAGTCTCGTTGTTTCATTATCAAGAATAAAAAAGGAGCTAAAAAAACAAAAGCCATTAATTCGTGATGTTGTTATAAAAAATATTACAACCAAACTTCCTCTGACTGAATTAGTTTTTGAAAACAATAATGAATTTATCGAAGAGATTGGAACTTTGTATAAAAAAATATTAATCTCAAGAGATGATTTTTTTGTCACGACTACAAGTATTAACGAAATAAATATTTTTATTTCCTCAAACTTAGCTAGTAAAGTGCTTAAGCATTTTAGTCATAAACCCAAAATTCTAAATGAAAACTTAGCTGCAGTTGGGGTTTCGTTAAGTTCTGAAAATTTTGATATTCCAAATACTTTCTTTTCTCTTTTATCTGTCACAGCCAGGGCGAATATAAATATTGAAGAGCTAATTTCAACCTCAACAGAATTGATTTTTATTGTAAAAGAAAAAGATTTTAGTTCGACTGTTGACTTGTTTGCAAAATTATATAAAAAGTAATTGGTTTAAATATTTACATGAAGAATAATCAAAAATTAAAAAAAGTATTTGAGGGGAATAATGCCGTTTTTAATTTTTTAAATCCTGAATCTCTAAATATGACGCCAGTTGTTGAATTACCTGAATCATTAAATCATTTTAAGAAAGATAAAGTTAGAATTTATTTAAAACTAGCCCAAGCTGTTCCACTATTAAACATTAAGTCTCTTTCGTCGTGGGTTATGCTCTCTGGATTGTCAGAGAAAGAAATTAAAGAAACAGAACACTTGGTTGAGTATTCATCAGGTAATACAGTTTTTTCTTTGGCTATTTTAGCTAGACATTTTGGTATACCGAATATGCACGCGATTATTACTCCAGATGTGCCCGACCATAAAAAAAAGTTATTAAGATTAGTTGGGGCAGAATTATTAATATCTGACGGACCAAGAAGTCCAGACGTCTCTTCACAGATGGGAGGTGTTTATGAAGCGAAAGTTCTTGGTGGAAGACCAGGTTGGCACAATATGAATCAATATGTTAATAAAAAAAGTCCTGAAGCTTCAGAGGCATATATCGGTAAAGAATTATGGGACCAAATTGGAAACAGAATTTCAATCTTCATTTCAAGTATTGGAACATCAGGTACAATTTTAGGAGTTGGAAAATATCTAAAAAGTAAGAATAAAAAAATATTTGTTGGTGGTGCTTCTATTAAGAGGGGCTCATCTATACCTGGTCCAAGAGGGGAAGACTCAATTGGCAAACTCGGCTTTCCTTGGTCTTCTGTTGTTGATAAAACTATGCCTATTGATCAAGAGTCTGCTTATGAACAAAGTCTAAATCTTATCAGACTAGGTTTATTTGTTGGTCCTTCGACGGGTATGCAGTTGGCAATGATAAACAAAATTGTTACTAAAATGAAAAAAAATAAAACTTTAAATAATTATCGAAACAAGAAAGGGGAAGTCGTAATTGTTTTTGTAGCTGGAGACACTATGTTTCCATATGTTGATGATTATTTCTCTGTCTTGCCTAAAAAATATTTTAAACAAGAAAAAACTCTAAATTTTTAGTAGTTTTCACTGGTCTGACCTGTGAGAGAGGAAAAAGTATGTTATAATTTTGACACAGCCTATTATTTATGACTGAAAATAACGAAGAACTTAAAAAAGAATTAGAAAAACTTGAATTGGATATGACTCAGGGTAATTTCTGGGAGGATAAAGTTAAAGCTCAAGCGACAATCAAGAGAATTGCTTTCCTGAAAGATGAAATGATGGGTAATGCAAAATATGATAAAGGTAATTGCATACTCTCAATTCTTTCTGGGGCAGGGGGTGACGACGCTGAAGATTTTTCAGCAATGTTACTTCGAATGTATATGAAGTATTTTGAAAAAAATGGTTGGTCCTGGTTTGTGATTCATGAAAATAAAAATGATCTCGGCGGTTATCGAAATATTTCAGTTGAAGTTATTGGGAAAAATTCTTATGGCTTACTCAAGAATGAGTCAGGTGTTCATCGTTTAGTCAGAAAGTCTCCATTTAATTCAAAAGGTCTTCGCCACACCTCTTTTTCATTAGTGGAAGTTATTCCTGAATTTGAAAAAAATAGTAATATTGTCGAAATTCGACCTGAAGAATTACGAATTGAACTTTCAAAATCAGGTGGTCCAGGAGGACAAAATGTAAATAAGCGTGAGACAGCGGTCCGAGTCGTCCATTTACCGACAAATTTGTCAGTCCACGTGACTTCCGAGCGTTCTCAAGAGCAAAACAAAGAAAAAGCGCTGGAAATGTTGAGAGGTAAGCTATATAAAAAAATAGAAGAAGATAGAAAAAGAGAAAAAGATGGTTTATCCATTTCAAAGACCACAGAAATAGAATGGGGCAGTCAAATAAGGTCATATGTGCTTCATCCGTATAAAATGATTAAGGATCATCGGACCGGAATAGAGATAAATAATGTTGACGTTGTCCTTTTAGATGGCCAGATTGATTCTTTTATTGAAGCCGAACGCGATTTGTGATATTATTAACGAGGATATGATTTATTTTAATAATGTTACAAAAAAATATAAGAATAGTTTGTCGTTAGAAGATATAAATATAGTCATTACACAAGGAGAGTTTGTCTCAATCGTGGGACATTCAGGAGCTGGTAAGACAACACTGACTAAATTAATTTTAGCCGAAGAATCTCCATCAGAGGGGACTATTTTTTTTGAATCAACAGATATCCATAAGTTATCGAAAAAAGATTTAACAAAATTCCGCCGAAAAGTTGGAATCGTCTTCCAAGATTATCGTCTTCTCCCCAACAAGACAGCCTATGAAAACATTGCTTTTGCAATGGAAGCAGTCGAAAAAACTGAAAAAGAAATAAAGGAAGATGTCTCACATGTTTTAAATTTAGTTGACCTTGGAAATAAAGCTCATCATTTTCCTCACCAATTATCAGGGGGTGAAAAGCAACGTTTAGCAATCGCCAGAGCAATAATTACCCAGCCAGATTTGATAATTGCCGATGAACCAACGGGGAATTTAGACCCAATCAATACAGAAGAAGTTATTAATTTACTTAAAAAAATTAATGACCTTGGAACAACTGTTATTTTGACAACTCATAGCAAATCGGTTATTGATCATATTAAAAAGAGAGTCATAACTCTCGAAAACGGCCGAGTGGTTGATGATAAAGATAATAAATCTATGATATAATCGCTATATGTTTATAGTTAAAACAAAAAGAATAATAGTTTCTGGGTACCGAAATTTTGTTCGTAGTGGTTTCACTTCCACAGCAAGTATTATGGTTATGACAATTACTTTATTTGTTATCACCTCTATTTTTTTTATACAAGCTACTTTAAACTCCACACTCAATGACATAAGAGAAAAGGTGGATGTCACAGTCTACTTTATTTCAGGAGCAGAAATTGATTCAATTGAGAATATAGAAAATGCATTAAAAAATTTACCAGAAGTTAAAGAGGTAACTTACACTTCAGCCGAAGAAGCATTGATTTCGTTTAAAGAAAAACATTCAAATGATTATCTAACTCTTCAAGCTCTCGATGAATTAAATGAAAATCCACTTGGGGCAACTTTAAATATAAAAGCCAATGATCCTTCTCAATATGAGGGGATTGTAAAATATTTTGAAGGCGAAGGGTCACTCTCAAATGATTTTTTGAGAGCCGTAGATAAGGTTGATTATCATCAGAATAAAATAGTTATTGATAGACTTACTTCTATTTTAAATGGGGCAAAAAGACTTGGTTTTGCCATCTCTCTTATTTTAGTATTGATTTCTTTAATCATAACCTTTAATACCGTCAGGCTTATCATTTATATGTCTCGTGATGAGATAAATGTCATGAAATTGGTTGGGGCAGGAGAAAGATATATCAGAGGACCATTTATTGTTTCTGGTGTTTTAGTTGGAATAATTTCTTCAATTTCTACACTTATATTACTTGTTCCAGTTTCCATTTGGCTTGGAAATCAAATGACAGATTTTATTGGCATAAATCTCTATACTTATTATAAATCAAACTTCGTTCAATTATTTATCATTATTCTTCTGTCCGGAGTCATTATTGGATGGGTTTCAAGTTTTTTTGCAGTTCACAAATATCTAAAAAAATAATTTAATTATGAAAAAAAATTCCGACGAAATAGTTAAAAATAAACTATCAGATTGTAAATATATTTTCGTCGTCGGTGGGGTTATCTCAGGCGTGGGGAAGGGTGTAGCATCTTCTTCAATTGGTAAAATAATGCAAGCACGGGGTCACGTTGTCACTTCGATTAAAATTGACCCGTATATAAATATTGATGCCGGAACCATGAATCCCACAGAGCATGGAGAAGTTTTTGTGCTTGATGATGGAGATGAATGC
>CAZQOL010000048.1:0-5681 GCA_964595185.1 uncultured Candidatus Saccharibacteria bacterium
GCGCAATGCAGGTGCTTTTGAAAAAATATCTGCCGCTTTTTCGGGTTGCAAGAAAGATAGTGTAGATACCAAAAAATGCTTTATGGCAGACAAACATAGACAATCTCGTCTTGCTGGCAGAGATAAATTCGGCCGGTTTGAGGAATTAAAAAAAGCCAAGGAAAAGAAGAGTTCGACAGTTGAACACCTTCCACTTCGTGGGTATGGTGATACAGATGAAGATAAATAAGGTATTCATCACAGGGAAAAAGAAAACCGCCCCTGCAAGCAAGAACGGTTTTCACACAAAGTAATTTCCCAATTATAAAGCTCTCGAAAGAGGGCTTTTGTGTTTTTTATATCTTATTTATTATAAACTTAAACGTTTGAACATACTAACCAAAGTATGTGGAAAAGTCAATAATGGAAATAAGGTATGCTGATACTTTATTTACCAAAACCAAAATATCTTTGACCAGAAACTTTTTTTCTTAATAGGTTCTGGGGCTTGTATTGGAATTGGGGTAGGAGTAGTTGCGAGAGTTTCTATTTGTGTATCTTCTGGTGTTTCAATTTTGTTTTGAGGCGTAGTAAAAACAGGTTTTTCTTCTATCACTTTTGGAACTACTTTTTTAGGTGTAACCGGAATTTTATATTCCGGTGCTGGCGTTGTATGTCCAGTTCCCTGTTCGCCATAGGTGCTTTTTATTGGCTCTTTAGGTTGTGGTAATGCTTTAGCATTATGACAATGATATTCACCTGTAGATAACCCCCAATTTGAACAATTTGTACGGCAAGTATGACAACCCGAGGAATCCGTTCGGCCTGGATGGGCAAAACTTAAACTAGGAATTAAAAAAGCTAAAAGTAGTACTACAATTGGTAAGATCTTTTTCATAAATTTATTATATCACTTAATTATATTTTTTGCTTCCAATAGGATATCATCTCGTTTTTTAGTTTATGATTTTCGACTTCCAGTTTTTTAAGACGAAACATAAAATCATCAACAAATTTTATTGCATTCAAGTTTTTATTAACACCATAAAACAAATCCATAAGACCCATAGCTATATTTCCTATTTGCCACAAATCAGTTTTTACGAGATATTCTTTCTCGATATCAAAGAAAGGGGTTATAAAATGATTTTCATCTTTCTTGCTATTAAAATCAAAATTATTATAAGCATAAATGAGGTTAGCGTGGGCTGAAGATTTGTTTATCATATCTTTCATATTTTTTATAGGATTAGACCCTGCTATATAATTTTCTTCAAGCCATTTATACCTTTTTAACATTAAATCTTGTGGAGCATCGAGAATACCATTTTCACCCAGATTAACGAAGTCTTCTTGGTCTGGATTAGCAATAGCGTATGCAGCGCACACACCCGCCTCTAGTGCTTGTCTTAAATCCATCATCGCTTGAACATGATGCAATCTTACCGTTGAAAGTAAGGCTAAAGTTATATGTTTTCTAACTTGTGATAAAAAAGCCGTAAAAATATATCGACTCATATCAACAGATTCAAGAAAATTCTGAAGTAAGTCATTAAATTCAGTAGCATTTATATAAAAATCACCATATCTTTCATCCCCTTTCATGACCATTTCGTGTTCATTATCTATAATATCTTGCATTGTATCTTGTTTTAATTCCATGTTTATATTTTATACAATCCTAGAAAATATGACTAGTAAGTGGTATATTAGCAAATGTATGAATTATACTGAAAAATTAAAGCCGCGTTTTCAATTCCTTGTTACAATAGCATTATTCTTTCCAGTTTTACTAGAACCCTTATTTAAGCAAAGTGGTAATTCGGAGTCGAGTATAAATAAAATCATGTTATATTGGGGATTGGAGGTGGCTATACTCATTGTTAGTTATATTTTACTGGAATGCACTAAAAAATGGAGTTCTGAAAGAATTTTCAAATTAGTTAATATTTCTCTATTTGCAAACTTAGGTTCTTTTGCGATTGTCCTTTTTATATTTGCAGCAATGCAAAATACTATGTATATATCATATTTTTACCTTTATGTTTTTGGTACAACATTTCCTGCCATATTAGTAATTCCTACTATTATTTTTATATTGTTAGCAACCAATATATTTATTCCAACAGATAAAAACACTGGCTAAATAATAAAATATAATTTCTTGTTAATTAAAATCAAGGTGATCATCTGATTCTTCTCTTACTTCTGCCCATAATTGTATTATGTCGTTTTTAATTTTTTCTTTCTTTAATGGGTCCATTGAATTCACTTCGTTTTGAGCATCATCAGATAACGTTCTTAATTCATAGTCTTGCTCTTTAATTTCAGTATTTACTTTTAGTGATATATCATTGAGACCCATTAATTTAATTCCAGAAAGAGTTCGAACTCTAGATAGAGCAACATAACCCATACCTTCAGTAAATGCTTTACTTAGATCAATTTCTGCATAGTCAAGTGTCATTCCCTGGCTTTTATGGACAGTAATAGCCCAGGCAAGTCGAAGTGGAATTTGGCTAATTTGAGCCAAAACTATATCATCTTCTTCAAAACTCCAACTAGTTGGACTCGCAATAATATCATTACCTGCACGAGTTTTAATAATTGGATAATTACTGTCTTTATCAAAATCAATTACTGTCCCTAAGGTACCATTAACATAACCGCGATCAAAATTATTTTTTACAAACATGACTAGAGCCCCTTTTTTGAGTTCAAGTATCTCAGGAGCTAAGCAATCTCTTTTAAGATTTTTTACTAAATCAGATTCACCCCAGGATGTCATATTGTATGTATATGGAGAATTATTTATCTGAGCAAGTTCAAAAGAATTAATAGCATCAACGTCCGCATTATGAGTATACAATTTTGTTGGTTTTAATACCCCTTGAATATTCTTCTGGTATCTTTCCATAAGACGAGAAAAGACATCTTCATTCACAGTGTCCTCTCGTATAGAATTAAGGATTGTAAGAAACTGTAAATCTTCTTGACGATATTGCTTTTGAAGGTAACAGACGACAAACCTAGCTCTAGCCCAAGCATTTGATTCATAAACAAAATTTGGTTTTGGTTCTCCTTTTCTATGTACAGGTGGTAATTGAAAAAGGTCACCACTTAATACAACTTGAAGTCCACCAAAAGCTGAATCGTTTTTTCTAATAGTTCTACAAACTTTTTCTACAAGGTCAATAACTTTTGCTTCTAGCATTGAAACTTCATCAATTATAAGGACCTTCGCTTTTGATATCCTGTTTTGTATTGGCACATGATTAACAATCTTATAGAAATCTTTTTTCTCAAGAGTTTTCTTTTTTCCAACACCAGACCATGAATGAATAGTTCTTCCATTCATGTGTGTAGCTGCTATACCAGTACTTGCTGTTACTGCTACAGAAATATTATTCTTTTTCAAATAAGATATATAAGAATTAAGCACGAAAGTCTTTCCACTTCCTGCAGGTCCCGTAAGAAAAACATTCTGCCCCATCTTTAGAATATCAAGTGTTTCTTCCTGGGTCATATATTTATTCAGTTGAATCACCTTTATCGGGTAAAGATTTACCCTCAAGAATACTATCCGTAATAACTTCTTTAGTTAACGTTTGTGCTGATTTATCAAAAAAATCAACAATAACAGGTTTATCACAACTTGAACCCTTACCAACAACAATCGCTCTGTAACGAGGTAAAATACTCATACTGTCTAAATATTTCTGGTTTATATAAGAACTCATAAAATTCTTTGTTGTTTCATCGAAGGATTGTAGAGCTATTATTGTATGACATTGGTGTAGGATTGTTTTAGAAACAAGAGCTGTTCTCTGTGTAATAATAAAGAAGCCAACATTGTGTTTCCTGCACTTAAGTACAAGTTGAGATATCCTACTAACTGCGGGTTGTCCAAAATCTTGTTGACCGAAAGTATTTTCTGGAATAAAATCATATGCTTCTTCCATTACAATACATATTTTACTTTGTGGATTGCTGTGCTGATATCTTAACACACTCATTATCATTGCAATTGCTCCATCGGTTTGTGATATTGGTCCATCATCTTGAGTTTTACTCCCGTTGTCCCAATTAATTAAAAATATATTCTTTTTACCCGTGGATTCAAAGTTGATTTTTGCATCCCATTCATCGTATTGAATAGTTCTACCACTTACCACTTTAGTCTTGGAAGTAGAAGTCCATGTTACTTTTTCTGTAGATATAACTGCAGGATTAATATATTTTGATAAAGATTGTTTATTAGTTTGATCAATTTCAAGCACAACAACTTTGTAATTATTCTCCGCTAATTTTTCAATAATTCTGGCTGACATATATGATTTACCCGTGCCTGTTTTACCAATTATGGCAATGTGGTGATCAACACTTTCTTCAAGATCAATAGCCACAGGGTACCCAGATTTTGGAACATAACCAACCTTGTAAGCATCTTTTTTTGATATTTCAATCCTTTCTGCTTCATCTTCAATATAAACAGGTGTATTTACAGCAGGGACCCATCCTGTGTCTGCAAATTTTTGTTTATCTTTATCCCAAAGACCAATTTGCTGAGCTGTAATAATTTTTGATCCTGCCTTACTATTTCCATCAACATTTTCAACATCTGTTTGAACATTTATTATCTGATATTTTGTTGAGTTTTTATAAAATGAAACAGAAACTAAGTCACCATTTTTAAGATTTTTCTCTTCATCGACTCCATCAAGCATTTTTATTCTTATGACATCAATATCAGACCCAGTATGAATAAAACCAATTAAATCATTCCTTTTAAGATAAAGTTCATTCTTCGGTATACATTTTTCTGCTTCATGTAACTTAGAAATATCTAATTTGTGTACAAAGATTTGTTTATCAATTTTGGAAACATCTGCACTTACCGAATAAAACTTTAGGTAACGTTTTGAATCGGACTCTTGAAACCCGATAAACATGGCGAAACTGCTAGTAGTTTTAATTATTGGTATTTTTTTAGTATCTACAATAGCTAAATCCCCAATCTTTATTTCAGGAGCATTAGAAAATTGTTCAATTATTAAAAGATTTGGTGATTGTCTAGTAATTATGTACCCAATAAGGCTATGAGTTGATTTTTTTGTAATGGAGTCAATTAAGGGCTGAATCAATTTTTTATCGATAGGTTCAATTAAAATTGTTGCGCCCCAAAAAACTATAAGGTATAAAATTGCTATTTGTTGCTCTGTTATAAGATTATTTTGTTCAATTGAAAAAACAAAGTAATTAAATATAGATAAAATAAAAATTATTGAAAAAAGAAATTTTGAACTTCCAAGAAAACTTGCAATGCTATTTGTTAACCTAGCAATGCGCTGAGTCCAGTCATTTCCATCTTTTTCTTCACTTATAAGCCAAAATGATATTAATGCAATTATTCCGACAATTATTAAATAAACTATAAGTGCTGTCCAAAGGCGAAAACCACTTCTATTATCTAAGGTTAAAAGTACAACCAACACTGTCATTATATTTACAATTACATTTACGGGGCTTGTAAAATATTTTTCAGTAATAAATATACCCAAAACTACAAGGAGTAAACCACTTGTAAACCATATATCTGCATCGTGGGACATGTTCACAAAAACCACATCTATAACACTAAACTTTAACAGAATTAAAACGAGCGTAAATACTGCTAAATAAAATAAGTTCTTTAATTTGCC
>CAZQOL010000049.1:0-4420 GCA_964595185.1 uncultured Candidatus Saccharibacteria bacterium
TTGATCAATTTTATTATAATTGATTACAATCTTCTGTCGTGGTTACTATTTCCACACAAACCCCCGCAATCTGGGCAGAAGTGACCAGTGCCAATTCCCCAATATGGACTGAAAGGATCACCAACAAATGATCTTTGCCTGTTGAGAGTAGGTGTTGCTTTTCTTTCTTCAATATCAGCTAACGCCAACAAGAGAGCTTTCCTCGGGTTTCGTTCGCCTCTATATGGAAGCGAAGGATTTTTACCTTTTTTAGCTTTTTTCTTAGTGTGAAAGATAACAAGTTGTGCATCATTTTTCATTTTTACACAGATTAGGTGAATATTTTTCTTCAGATTATTCCTAAATCAAGGGATTGTCAAATGCAAAATAACCCTCCATATGAGGTTCACAAAGTTCACGAGGCTCCGAACTTGGGATGATGTTCGAATAAGTATATTGTCAGACAAATAAAAAGCGTGGCTTAATTAATAATTTAACTTGCAAGCAATTATCTAAATCGCTATTAGTATCTTATTCATTGAAGGTTTATCTTTATCTTCATCGCTTAGTTGGTCTAAGTAAAAAAGAGCGCAATTCCACCCCCGTTTTGTATCATAAGAACCAATTAACTGGAACAAGGTAGTAGCTTCGGAAGTTAAAAGATAAGTTGCTTCCTCCCCTTTGTTTAACAATGGACCATTTTTAATATCTGGATTATCAGAAGAATAAATAAGATTGAACATTGCCCATAAAAATTGTTCATCAGATAGTTGTATTCTTCTTTTGAAAAAGTCTAATGATTCAATTTCATTTAAGGTACCTTGTGATTGTTCCTCCCACGAACAATGGCCCACAGAAGAACTTACAATCACTGGAAGAAAAGACACTTCTGAAACTTTAGAAAATGGTTTTGTTTTTCTTATTAAACCAGCCAAAGCACCTTCTTCCCGAATATGGTACCTAGGCATATTTTTCGAATCTGGTTCAATTAAAAAAACTTCTGGATTAAAAACTTCTCCGTGTTTCATTCCTTTAATGGTGAAAATATCACCTTCTGTAAAATTTTTCATTATTATCAAGTTTAGGTGAATGTTTTTTCTTCAGATTATCCCTAATTATCTATAAAGTCAATTAGGTTCGAACTTCTACAAAGGTAGGTAAAATAACCCTTGATTTATAAGGTTAATTCTGAGGCTCCAAACGTGGGATGATGTTCGAATGAGTATAATAAAAAGCTGACAATCTGCCAGCCTTTTTTATTAATTTTTTAATCACCTAGTGGATCGGGAATGCAATTCCTTCTCCACCTAAGTATTGCTTCAAAAAATATATCGCTACCAACACACCCAAAAGGGTAAGGCAGATCAATATTCTTCCGACCAAAACTTGAGTTTTCATAATTTTAACTTTTAGTTATTTTTTCTTTATTTCTAACATAATTCCGTACAAAGCAAACGGAATTGATAACGCTTGACCAGCTGTAGCGTACGGGCAACCCAATTTATACATTAAGTATCCAGACAACATATGAGTGGGAATTAAAAATGCCCAGCCCCATATACTTGCTACTCTTACATCAAATGAAAGCAAAAGAGTGCCCAGTGTTGCCACTAATGTAAGAACGAATTGTTCCATAATTAAATCTGCATTCAAAAACCTTAGGAATACAGAAGTGCACAAATACAGGCTAAATATAATAACTAGCAGAGTAACCCCCACTTTCCACTTTTTTAGCCTTTCTTTTAAGGTAATACTTTTTTTAATAACAATAATTACATAACCATAAAACATTATAGGAATGCCTGACCAGTTACTAATTACCATTATCAATAAGTTCTTAGGTTGCTCCACTTGAATTGTTTGTTGTAAGTAAAGGAAGAAACCTAATCCTCCCATTCCTATAATTCCTAAAACCCAAGCAGTTGCCTTTCTGTTTGCTACTAATAGAATTTTATTTAGCAAAAGAAATATTGAGGAAAAAATTTCTAATAGTATCATTTTACTTTTATTGGTTTCCAGAAAAGATATAAATCTACTCTGAAAACCAATAAAAATATTATCAAAAAACTGTTATTGTTTTTACAATAACATATAATTATGAGTTTGTCTATCTGGCTCCGAACTTGGGACGATGTTCGAATAAGTATTATCACTTCCTTATAATGTAAGATATTCCTCTACCTCTCTATAGTTTCGAAAAATTCTAACCTTATTAGCATTGGTATGAATGAATTGTTCTATTTTAGGAGATGTTTCAAAAGTTCTACAAATCATTGTAATAACAAATTTATAATCTTCCCATTTAGTGATTCCCTTGTTTCTATTAACTGAATGCATTCTCTTTAAGTGATTAAAAATACGACGATGAAGTGGAATATCCAAGAAAAATACCCAATCTGCTTTTTCGGTAATAATAGGTTGCACCCTTGAGTACCATCCATCAGAAACCCAAGAATCTTTTTTAATAAAATCAATAACTTTTTCTTCAATATACTTTCTGACTCTTTCCCAACCTTCCTTATCGTTTTGTTTTAATTTATTTCCCCCTGCTTCAAACCAAAACTCATCTATATGTAGATGTGGTATATTAAACTTTTTACTAATTTTACGAGCAAAAGTACTCTTTCCACTTCCCGCATGACCAATGATAGTAATACGCATAATTTATTTTTCTATTTTTACAGTATTTATAACACTCTTAAAATCAGACTCATTCATTCCATGAGCACAAAAACCTAGAACAGGAAATTGTCCTTTATTTAATTTGAAATATGCTATTTGATGAGGTCCTTCCATTTCGTTATCTGTGACATAACCATATACATAACGAACTCCGTTTGAATTTGTTATTTCCCCATAAATAGATGCAGTTGATTCATATTCCTCTACAGATCTTACCTCACCACAATCTATGCCTCTTTCTCCTGAATAATCTAAAGTCAGTCCTGCAAAATAAAATGATGGTTCTGGGTAACGTAATATATAACCTCTGAAACTTTCTCCTTTAGTTCCTTCTGTAATAAATGAAGTTTCTTTTACTCCTTCTGGGGTACTATAGGTATTTAATTTTACTGCCCCATAGGGTGAAATAAATGAAAATCCTAATTCATTGTTTTTATATTCTTTAACTTCTTTGTTGACGGGAGGAATAACGCTGTTTTGACTTTCTTCTGGTAAATTATTTTCTTCCTGTTTTGAATTATTCAAGAAAATATATACCAAACCTACAGCTAATAAAATTATTATAATTACTAACAAAATCGTATTTAACTTAGATTTGTTTTGCATATAAAAATTATATCACTAAGTTTGTAACCTATCTAGGGTACAAAAAATAACCCTCTATATAAGGTTCACAAAGTGCACATGTTCACAGGTTCCGAACATGGGATGATGTTCGAATAGCTATTTTGAATGAAAATTAATAAGATTGATTATTATATTTATTTCCATATTTAGATAAAAAATCTTCCCGAGATATGAAAGAATCTCGTCTCTTTCTTTTATCATCAGAACTAGGAGATAATTCAAGTTTTTTATCAGCAAGGGTGAATCCAAGATTTTTCATTAATTCTGGATGTTCTTTAACAATCCAAGAAGTTGCAGTTACTTCATTAACTTCATTATTATCTTTTATTATTTCAGCTAATTTTCGTAAACCATCAGTAACTTCTCTTATAAATGCTTTTATTCCAAATTCTTTTATAAACTCTCTTGCTACAGCAAGGTGGATATGGGCACTTTTTCTTTTATCGTCAAAACCACAAAATAGCACCTTACTTAATCTTGTATTTTCCTCTTTCTCTAAAACATGTTCTCTTTGCATATCCTCAAATAATTTTGGGTTTTTAAGAGAAAAAATATGTACTGGCTCTACAACTTTCAAAATATGATTGATAAAATCTTTCTTACTTTTTATCTCAACACTAGTTTTTAATCCATTTATTACTTCTTCTTTGTTATTAATTTTATCATCAGGTATTTGTTCAATCATATAAACAACACCGTCAATTTCTTTTTGTTTTTCTACACTATCAAAAATCCTACTAAAACTTCTTTTAACCTCCTCAGTAAAGACATCAATCTTTTCTTCAGATTTTGAACGTTGCATTAATAAGTTTTCTCTCATATTAAAAATTATATCATAGGTTCGAACTTCTACTAACCTCCGAAAAATAACCATTATAAAATATGGTTAAAATTTTGCTCCAAACTTGGGACGATGTTCGAATATGTATTTTAGACAAATGAAAAACCGCTAGCATTTAAGTTGCCAACGGTTAATAAATTCGATGTGATAATAAGCTCAACTAATTTGTTTCAACTTCAACTGACGAAGTCTAATCTTTACAGCGTTTTTGGTTGCAATAAGTTTCTCAATCACCCTATCTTTTGGACCAAATTTTTTGATACGTCCTCCGATTTGTTTTCTTAGGTTTTT
>CAZQOL010000049.1:4430-5643 GCA_964595185.1 uncultured Candidatus Saccharibacteria bacterium
CCCGACAAGCCTCGATCTTTTTTTGTGGCTAATCTGAATTGTCTGTCTTTTCTTCATATCTTAAAATTTTTAAGGATTGAACAATTATTTTATTTCAGTACATTTCTTAATCCTAAGAATCATTCTGCTTAATCTTCCTTTTCCTTTAATAAATACTGATAATCTGCCGACATAAGCCAAAATTTAAGAACAAATTCGTCTTTGACTATTTTAATTAAGATATATGCTGTATTAAAGTTTTTTTCCTCTATCTCAATAGAAAGACCCTTAATTAATGATTCAAATGTACTTACACGAACCTCATCTAAATCTTTCTGTTGGGCAACGATTGACGGTTGTGGTCTAATTAACGTACTGATTGCTCTATTTTTCGAAAATCCAAATGGACGGAATTCAAGTCCACTTATAGGAAGAATATCTAGAGGTGTAAATTCCCCTATTACAAAATCTGGTCTTATTTGGATATATTTTCCATTTTGACCTTCTGCAAAAAACACTACTGTTGTTTTCATTTTTTCAAAGTTTAGATGATGTTTTTTCTTCAGATTAATCCTAATTATAATTAAAGTCAATTAGGTTCGAACTTCTACTAACCTCCGAAAAATAACCATTATAAAATAAGGTTCAAAATTTTGCTCCGAACATTGGAGGATGTTCGAATGAGTATTATTAATAATTAGCTTGTCTGACAACTTCTGCCACTACTTCATTGATTGGCATACCAGCATCAATTGAAACGGCTCCATTTTTTAATAATTTACTTTCAAAACCACCATACCATTCAAGTATATGATTTCTGATAGCTTCATCTTTCCCATAATCATTATTAGTTCTTACCTTAAGTCTTTTTAGAAATATGTCTGGTTCGCATTGAAGAAGTAATACTTTATCAAATAAATTAAGGAAATCCTTTTGATTTGAGGTAATTCCTAATACAAAAATTGGATTTTCATCAACATTAATAAGTTTTTCCAAATAATCAATATCGCAAACCCATTGGTGCTTACTAGTAAAATCTCTGTTAAGCTCAATACTTCTTTTTATTTTTTCTTTAGTTTCTTTGTGAACCCAAGAACACAAGCCATCAGTCTCATCAATGCTAATAGTATAAAAACCCATTTTCTTTAATTTTTCAGATATTGTCGTTTTACCAGTTCCCGAAATTCCAGTCACATATATTTTCATATTTTTATTATACACCAAAATTATTTAG
>CAZQOL010000050.1:0-5640 GCA_964595185.1 uncultured Candidatus Saccharibacteria bacterium
TATCTTTTAAAAATGTTTCCATGGTGTCATTATAGCATAAATATAATTTATAAAAAAGACACCCAAGTAAAATTTAATCCTACTATATATAGATATAATAATTTTTTTAATTAATGTTCTGTTAATTCAATCGCATTTAGGTAAGCAAAACTTGCGGCACCCTCAGGTTGGACCGTCACTAAAATTATTCCATTTACATCTGGAGTAACATTATTAATTGAAACTGTATTGTTTGTATTTCCTAAAGCATTTAAAGAAACAGTAACTCCGTTGATTATAAAACTAGAGTTACGAGTTCCTGTTCCTGATCTTGAAGAGAAGAATGTAAAATCATAACTTTTTGCAATATTTAAACTAGAGAAAGTAATAACAGGGGGCGTTGCTCCGTTGCCAATATACATATTGTCAACGATGACATCTCTAGGATAAATACCAGTTGTCGTATCCACTCCAGTGTTTCCGATACTAGCGAATGGAGTAGTTATACTGACATCAATAGCACTTTGAACTTCAGTATCATCTTTAATATTAGAAACTGAGCCATCTTTTGCGGTGATAGTATTCCAATTGCTAGGTGGTAAATTCAAAGAACTTCCAAAATCGATTAAATAAGTTTTGGCCGCACAAACTCCACCTGTATCAATTCCTGTCTCATCTTGGTTTTGGATTCCATCAGAACATGTTCCCGTATCAATAGCAAAATTAGCAGTCACACTTATGTCATCGGTCACACTGGTATCTGTTCTTGGGTTTTGGGTTGATGAATCACTCCAATCTACAAAGTGATAACCAGCATCTGCGACAGCTGTGACAGCCGTCCCATTTCCATTGTGATTAACTGTTTGCGGAGTTGTGCCGGTGATTGAGCCATTTGATCCTGCGGTGTATGTAAGAGTATATGTATTAATAGCAAAGTTTGCTGTCACACTAATATCACCCATGACACTGGTATCTGTTCTTGGGTTTTGGGTTGATGAATCACTCCAATCTACAAAATGATACCCAGAATCAGGAACAGCTGTAACTGCCGTCCCATTTCCACTGTGATTCACTGTTTGGGGAGTTGTTCCTGTTATTGAACCATTTGATCCAGCCGTGTATGTGAGAGTATGCGGAACTCCACATATCCCCCCTGTATCAATTCCTGTCTCATCTTGATTTTGGATTCCATCAGAACAACTAGGCAAATTATCTATCTCTCTAATACCCATTGCATTTAAATACCCGTAATTTGTGTCAGTTCCAATCGTTATAATTATTTCGCCATTAATATCTGGAACGATATTATTAAAAGCAATAATTTCTGAACTATTACCACTTGAGGTTACGCTCTTCTTAGTACCATTTATTGTAAAATCAGTTACATACGAAGAAGCGTTATTGGCTGAACTATAAAAACTAAGACTGTAATTTTTAGAAGGATTTAAACTAGAAAGAGTTAATTCTGAATCTGTCGAAAGATAACTTCTTAAGAAAAAAGAATCTCTCATCGCATAAGTTGGCAATCCGGTAAAATCTAAACCTCCACTGCTATTGATAGCTGGAAATTCATACGAAATAGTTAAATCAATGTCACTGGAAACACCACCATCAGAAACTAGATTAGAAATTGTTGAACCAGTCGTAATAGCTGTTAAATTATTCCAGTTTGGAGAAGCCTGATAACTTGAACTTCCAAAATCCACCCAATATCGTAAAGATGTAATTGGTACAATCTGATTTAGTCTTACTTGAAATGCAGCTTGTTCAGCTACAAAATCAGACCAATCATCCAAAGAGTCTATCGCATCTTGAGCAATATTAATATCTACTGGCTCTCGGGAAGTTTCGGCGATAACAACTAATTCATCTACATCTTCGGCTGGAGTATTGAAAGTCATTGGAACAATATAGTCAGGAGCTACTCCGCTATAAATTATTTTAAAAGCTGTATCATTCCAAACATCTCTATATATTTGTCTACCAATTTCATTTGGATGAACACCGTCAGGGTTTAAAGCCTCTTGTCTATTTAAGATAGCAGTATAAAGATCAACAACTCCTCTTCCAACTCTATTATCATAAAAATCTGGTGTTAATTCTGCGATGAGTGGGTCAATGATTTCAGTATTAAAAGGTAAAGACCCATTTTGAGGCATACCTCCGCCGTAAGTTCCAGGCTTATCAAGTGGGTCATTCGGATAAGCTCTGAATGAAATACGAGCAGGAACAGGAACTTTCCCCGCCGCTTTAATCTTATTAATAATGGAACGATATGAATCGGAAAAATCATCTAAAACTGGCTGAGAAACTGTTGAGTATGGACGAATATTAGAAACATTATTTCCTCCCATATGAATCGTAACAAATTTTGCTTTTGGATGAGCATCTAAAATACTCTGAATATTATCATCCAGCCATTGAACTGTTTTAGCCGAAGCACCACGATTAAAAATAAGTGGGTCATAACCATAATCTGCCTTTGCCTGTTCATTCATCAATCTATAATCAATAGACATTGCTTCAATTGAAGCCCCGGCAAAAATCCAATAATCATTATCTGTGGCTGAGAATTTTCTTAATCCAAAATTTGAAACTGTTTGAATTGCTGTACCTAAATTTTTTACATTAAATTTAAACCAACGGTGGGGACCAGCCAAAAGATTCACATCTCGTAATTCATAAGTAGGACCAACAGCATCCCCGGGAAGATTTGTCTCTAAGACAGTCCAATTTCCATCAATCCCGTTCGTGCTATCAAAAGATTGACTAGCATTCACCTCCCAAACTGTTGATGAATCACCTTCCAATTGGTAAGTAAATATTCCTCCGTTATCTACATTATCAAGCTCTAAGATTATTTCTTCTGTTTGTCCAATCGCTAGATCAACAGATAGAGAATCTGTTTTGTTAGCAAGTGCAGACGTAAAGACAGTATTCCCAGTTGAGCTTAATGGTTGCCATCGCCAATCACTATAAACCGGAACATCAAAAGCGAAATTGGCTGTTACGCTCATATTGGAAGTGACATTTGTATCTGTGCGTGGATTTTGCGTTGAATCATCACTCCAATCTACAAAATGATATCCCGAATCCGCAACAGCTGTTACCGCTGTGCCGCTTGTATTATAATTAACATTTTGAGAAGTAGACCCAGACAATGTCCCATTTGGATTTGCACTATAAGTCAATGTAAAAGTTTTTAAAGTAAATGTTGCCGTACAAGTTTTATCCGCATCTAGAGTTACGGAACCATCTGTACAGTCAGCATTTCCTCCCCAGCTTGTAAAATTGGAACTGATATCTGGTGTATTTGTCAACGTAACACTTGTCCCGTAATTATAAGTTCCTGCCCCGGTAGTTGAACCTGATCCATTACCACTATTATTGATAGTAAGAGTATGTGTATTAATTGTGAAAGTAACTGAAATAGTATGATTTGTTGATATGTTTGTAAAAGAATATGTCCCGACAGCACCAACAGAAGAACCATCTACTAATACATCAGTAATATGATAATTAGAATTAGGTGTAATTGTATAAGTCTGTGTTGTATTATAATTTTTTGTTGTCACTCCCAGTGGAGAGATACTGCCATTAGATCCTGCTGAGGAAGTGATCGTATATGTATTAATCGCAAAATTTGCAGTCACACTGACATTCCCTGTCACACTTGTATCAGTTCTTGGATTTTGGGTTGATGAATCACTCCAATCTACAAAGTGATATCCTGAATTAGGAACGGCGGTGACAGCTGTTCCGTTTCCATTGTGATTAACTGTTTGTGGAGTTGTGCCAGTGATTGAACCATTTGATCCGGCTGTGTAAGTAAGTGTGAAGGAAGAGATTTCTGAATCACTTTCAAAATTTGCCGTGACACTTAGATTAGAGCTAACATTTAAATCGGTCCTTGGATTTTGTGTTGACCCATCACTCCAATTTACAAAATGGTACCCAGCATTTGCGACAGCCAAAACAGAAGAACCGTCTCGATTTTTAATTACTTCTTGAGATAAATTTCCAGTTAATGAACCATTAGCTCCAGCAGAATAAATAAGTGAATATTTTTGTCTATTTACAATACCATATCTGACAATATTTGTACTTGGAATATTGTAAGTAGGATTTGAATTTATTTCAGTATTATTTTTATTCAAAAATTCTCTTGTATTTAAATCAAAAACTCCATTCGTTGTTGGTATTTTATTTTCTATCTGAAAATTTAATAAAGCTAATTTTGTTAAATTGCCAAAAAATGTTGTCTCATTTCCAGGTGAACCTGGACCTGATTTTGCCAAGATAAAACCATTACGATTTAAATATTTTTGTAGTTCTTTTACCTCTAGACTAGTCATTCCTGGAGTAAGATTTTGTGTAAAACTGAAAGAAGTGAGTGGTTTACATCCTAAATAATTTCTTGTAGCTAAATCAAAAATACCACTGACCGGTTCAATGTTATTTTTTGTTTGAAATTTTATTAATGCAGTTTTTGTTAACTCCCCAAAAAAATTAGTCTCTTTCCCAGGTGAACCAGGGCCAGATTCTGCCAACAGAAAACCGTTGCGATTTAAATATTTTTGTAGTTCTTTAACTTCTAAATCTATTTGATTTATTTTTAATTCTTTTGTTAAAACATTGGGGCAACTCTCTTGTGCTTGAGCAATATTATTCAAAAAACCAACACAAAAAAACAAAAATAAACCCCATAAGGTTACAAGAAAAACGCTCTTCATATTAAATTTAAAAGATGTTAACACCAGTTAATTATATTATAAAATGTAGGTCCGTGCAATAATAAATAATGTTTAATTACTATTCTTTATTTAAAGCCTCAATTGGGTTTAAGCGAGCAGCATTTTTGGCTGGAAAAACTCCAAAGATAATTCCAATCAAAGCAGAAACTGAGACTGCCAAGACTACTCCCCAAATAGGAACAATAAAGCCCCAATCAAGTCCAAAACTTTGGGCTACTTTTGAAATTATAAATGCACCAAATATTCCAGTCAAAACTCCTAAAAGACCTCCGATCAGAGTCAGCAATATGGCTTCAATCAAAAATTCATTTAGAATATCCCTATTGCGAGCCCCAAGAGCTTTTTTTAAACCGATCTCTCCAATTCTCTCTGTCACAATCACATACATAATATTCATAACCCCAACTCCCCCAACTAAAAGTGAGATTGAAGCTATAGCAATTAACAAAAATGTTACGGCATTTAAAATCGTACTGAATGTTCCCAAACTTTCCTCGGCTGTTTGAACTTTAAAATCGTCTCGAATTGGATCTGTAATATAATGATTTGTTCGCAGAACATCGGCGATTTCAAGAGAGGTCGCTTCGGCTTTATCATTGTCTTCTAATTGAACAATTGAGTATATCAGATAATCAATTCCTTGAATCTTTTTTTGCAAAGTATTAACTGGAATAAAAACTTGTTGATCATCAGTTGTAAAACCACCTAGGTATTCATAAACTCCAATAACTTCAAAATTATAATTTCCAACTCTTATTAATTTCCCTAGTGGGTCGGCATCACCAAATAAATCTGTTGCTAAAGTATTACCGAGGATTGCCACTTGAGCAAGTGCTTTATCTTCTTGCTCAGTATATCCTCGACCACGCTCAATTTCATTTTTATCAATATCAAAACGAGCGGCACT
>CAZQOL010000051.1:0-5364 GCA_964595185.1 uncultured Candidatus Saccharibacteria bacterium
TTCTCCTCCCATATGTTATAGTATACTCCCAATTTACTTGTTTTCAAAGAAAACCTAGAAAATTGCAGCCCTTCAGGACCATAAAAATTCTACAATTGGCTTTCGTTTAAAGCCTTATTTATATATGATATTATTGAGCTTCTTTCTTTTAATAACATCTCTGTATGTGTTTGATTAAATGGAGTAGATAAATACTTCGCTAAAATTTCTGAGTCGCCAATATAGCCTAAACTATTCATTATCCTCAAAACTAAATGGAGCTCAAGTGCTTGTCGAGATTCTCTTAATATTTCTTCGTCATCTAATAAATACAGAGCCTGAATATAGTCATCAAAGATTTCTTTATTTGATTCTTCCCCGTCACACAATCTTTCTATCAGTTTAGAAATACGAGCAATCATCAGTATTGAATCTGTTTCTTTCCTTGCAAAAGCAAAAGATGAAATATGCCGAGCTGAAGTAACTCGCCAAAATTCTTTTCCTCGAACAAGATCAACATTTACATATGAAAAATCCTGAAGAGTAAAACGAAGTTTTGATTTATGGAGACGAACTCCTTGGGCAACTGCTCGAATTAAACCCATTTCGCGAGTATAAATCGCGAATATTTTATTCGCCTCGCCCATATTGCGCGACGAGAGTACAAATCCATGAGTGTGGTGAATATGATGCATTATATTTTAACTTCTTTTCCAATTTCTAATCTTTTAAAATCTATATTGTCTTGTTTTAAAATTGTTTCAGGGATTTTCCACGCAAAGACTGCAAAATCTTGCATAATTGCATCATGCACAGAAAAACAAACTCGAGGTCTAATATTTTTAGCATATATTAATGCATCTTTCATCTTCATCCATGGCCCTGCCACTGGTAAAGCCAAAATATCTACATCCGCATCTGGATAGCTAAACGAATCTCCTCCATAACATAGACGATCGATCATATAACCAGTGTTTTGAACCACCCCAAATGTCTCATATATTTCTGCATGAGTATTACCAAAACCAACAATATTTACTCCATCTATTTCAAATCTTTCCCCTTCTTCAACTTTCTTAAATGAAATATTATTCTCGGCAAGGATTTTTCCGACTGAAGTATTTGTAATTATTAATGCATTTGGATTGTTTATTAATACCTTCTTTAATGAATCCACATGTAAATGGTCCTGATGTTCGTGGGTAATTATTATAAGATTTATATTTTTTTCTTCTATTTGAAGGTTAGAAAAGGCACCAGGATCAGTCATAATCCGAATGCCTTCTTTTGGTTCTACCACAAAACAGCAATGCCCCAATTTCTTAATTTTCATATCCTCATTTTAACACATTTTCCAAATATTCTTGAGCTGTTTTTAATACTTGTTTTCGCCAATCGTGTTTAAATAAACGAAGAGCTTCGTCATACGAAACCCATTTGTATGATTGAATTTCGTTTTCTTCAATTTTTACTTCTTTATTTTTAATGAATCCCACAAAATAATCATTCATTTTTAATCTTCTTTCTCCGCCACGAACTATTTCATATTCTTCATGAATAAGAGGAAGATTAAGTAATTCAATTTCTTTAATCCCAGTTTCTTCTTCAACTTCTCTCATAGCGGTTTCTTTAGGAGTCTCACCTTTTTCAATATGGCCTTTTGCGAAAGAATAATCTCCCTTCGTTTCAGCTCTTTCTAAGAGCAAAAACATATTTTCATTTTCTTTGAAGACCATTATGACACCATAGCACTGTTCAGTCGGTAGCATACTATTTTTCAATTAATATCTTAAACACAAATTCATCAATTTTTATTTCTGTTCCATCGTTTTCTTTTATTTGAATGTCTTTAGCCCCAATGGCTTTTTTGAATTCTTCTTGATCAAAACCATTTACCAATTCTTGGCCTAGAACACCTGTTTCAATAATAAGATAAACTAAACTGTTTGGATTTAATCCATTCTTTTTTCTCATATCTTGAATTGCTCTCAAAAGTTCTCGATACTGTCCTTCTTTTTTTAATTCAGGAGTAATATCAGTATTTAATTCAATTTTTTCAGAAATAAAATTATCGGTAATAATCATCTTAATATTAAGTTCGTCTTTTATAATTTTTGTATATTCTTTGTCTAAGTTATAATCTTTAACTTTTATTCCAATAAGAGGTTGCCGGACAGCCACACCAGCTTTTTGTCTTTCTTTTAATCCAAGAGTCACTATCTCGCGAACCTCCTGCATTTCCAAAATAATTTTCTGACTTGCCTCACCGTAGCTTAAAGCGGAGGCGGGCCACCTTGCTAAATGCACACTTTCTTCATCTGATTCATTTTTTAGTTTTTGCCAGATATCTTCAGTCGAAAACGGAGCAAATGGAGCCATTAATTTTGCTATAGTTTTAAATACATAATATAAAGTTACCTTTGCTTCAACATCTCCTTCTTTTATTCTATCTCGTGAACGACGAAGATACCAAGTAGATAAATCATCTATAAATTCTCGAACAGCTCTAACTGGTTCAAGAAGTTTATAGCTTTCAAGATTTTGAGTACACTGATCTGTTAGTTCTGCTAATCGAGAAATTATCCATTGATCCAAAACATTGGAATTAGTTTCTAGTTTATAGTTTCTAGTTTCTAACGATTTGTCTCTATATAACTCATAAAAAGCGAGAACGTTGTAAAGTAAATTAAAAATTTTATTGTGAAGTTCAGAGACAGTTTTTTCGTCAAAATTCTTTGATTCTCCAGGTTGATTCACAGCGTACATCCAAAGCCTGAGTGTATCCACACCATATTTATCCATCATGGCCCAAGGGTCAACTACGTTGCCTATTGATTTACTCATTTTCTTTCCGTTTGCATCAAGTAAGTGACCTAAGCAAATCACATTCTTATAAGCCTTACCCTTACCCATAATAGCCCCAACGGCATGAAGAGTATAAAACCATCCACGAGTTTGATCTATCGCCTCACTGATAAAATCGGCAGGATAGCCACCATTATCAACAAACTCTTTATTCTCAAATGGATAATGATCTTGAGAAAAAGGCATTGTACCTGAATCAAGCCAAACATCCATAACTTCTTTTGTTCTCTCCCATTTTCCTCCGCATTGGCAAACTAAATCTACTTCGTCTATAAATGGTTTATGTAAATCAAGTTTATATTTCTCATCGTGAGGTAGAGGAATAAAAGGTAATTCAACAAATTCACCATTTCCTAAGTAATTAAAATTTTTATTTGACTTAACAAGCCCAAGTGATTCCTCTGTGCTTAACATGTTTACCTCGGAAAACATTTGCCAGACGGGACTTCCGTGCGTCACTATTAAAATATTTTTGTTTGCATATTTACTTTCTGTATCATACAAAAAACTCATTGACCTTCGTCGGACATCTTCATACGATTCATTGCCCTCTGGAGCTTCATTGAAATTTTTTACTGATTTTGGAAAATCATTATGATACTCTGACCACTGTTTTCCTTCATACATAGGCACAGACATCTCATGAAGCCTATCATCATAAATAATTTTTTCTTTATCTAATCCAATATTTTCGGCTAATAATTCTGCTGTTTCTCTTGTTCTAATAAAAGGAGAAGTAATTATTAAATCAATATTTTTATCCTTCAATTCATTTGCTGATTTTTTGACTTGTTCAATCCCCTGTTCTGTTAAATTATCATCATTATTTACTGTTGAGCTGACTTCCCCGCGAACATTACATTCTGTCTCGCCATGACGCATGATGAAATATTTATTGCCCGACTTTTTAGTTTTTGATTTTATATCTTCAATACTTCCGAGAACCTCAATCTTTTTACAATCATTACATGACCAAACTGGTAAAGGTGTACCCCAATATCGTTCACGAGAAATAGCCCAATCTTTTATTTCACGAAGCCACTCACCAAAACGCCCTTCTTTAATATAAGCTGGTTCCCAATTTATTCCTTTGTTCTCTTCAACCATTTTATCTCGCAATGAAGTCATTTTAATATACCAAGAATCTCGAGCGTAATAAATTAAAGCTGTCTTACATCTCCAACAATGTGGGTATGAGTGTTCGTACTTTTCCTTTTTAAATAATAATCCTCGATGAGCTAAATCTTTTATAATATCAACTGCTACTTCCTCGTCTCGAACAAATCTACCTTCCAGAAAATCGGTCCCCTTAAAAAACTTTCCATCAAGCCCAACTAGATGATGCTTCGGTAAACCGATTTCATTTCCTAGGACAAAGTCGTCTTGTCCATACATAACAGCAGTATGAACCACACCTGTACCATCTTCTGTGGTAACAAAATCAGCTGGGTAAACCTTGAAAGCTTTTTCAAGTTTTGGTTTTTCATTATCGGAAATTGTATTTTCTAAATATGGATAAAGTGGTTCATATTCTAAACCAATTAAATCTGATCCTTTTAATTCTTCTAATATCTCATATTTTATAACTGTTGATTCTAAAATATTTACTCTATTTTCAGCTAGATATAGAATACTCCCATTTAATTTTAAATCATCTTTTAATGAAGACTCATCTCCTGACACTCCGAGTACCTTTATTTTTACATAATCAATCTTATCACCAACAGCAAGTGCTACATTCCCAGGCAAAGTCCAAGGAGTTGTCGTCCAAGCAAGAATATAAGTATTTTCTTGTCCTTTAATTTTAAACTTCGCAGTTACAGATAGATCTTTTACATCTTGATATCCCTGTGCAAGTTCATGAGAAGAAAGACCTGTTCCACAACGTGGACACCAAGGCACCACCTTATAATCTTTATAAAGTAATTTTTGTTTATTAGCTTCTTTAATAACATTCCAAACTGATTCAATATAATTATTGTGATATGTCACATATGGATTCTTCTGATCTACCCAAAATCCAATTCTCTCTGTAAATTTTTCCCAAAGATCTGTATACTCCCAAACACTCTTCTTACATTCCTGATTGAACTTTGCAATTCCATATTCTTCAATTGCTTTTTTTGAATCAAGCCCAAGTGCTTTTTCAACTTGAAGTTCAACCGGCAAACCATGAGTATCCCAACCCCCTTTTCTTCGAACATGATACCCTCTCATTGTTTTGTAGCGAGGAATAACATCTTTAAATGCCCTAGCTTCAAGGTGGTGAATTCCAGGTTTACCATTGGCTGTCGGAGGTCCTTCATAAAAAACATATTCCCCTTTGGGTGAATCTTTTTCTAAACTCTTCTTAAAAACATCATTCTCCTTCCAGAATTTTAATACTTCTTCTTCTCGAAGTGCGCTATTTGTTTTTTGATTTTTTTCTTCCATAATCTAATTAAACGAAACAAATTATTTTATAAAAAAATGTCTGGCCCCTCGTCTTCCCTCGTCCGAGGACTTTTTTTAGAATATAAT
>CAZQOL010000052.1:0-5329 GCA_964595185.1 uncultured Candidatus Saccharibacteria bacterium
GAGCGGGGCTCCCTTAATTTTCTAAAACTTTTCTTGCGTTCCAGTATGCACACCAATCGCAATGTTCTCCTGTTGCTGGGATTTTATCATTATCCAAACATTTTTTAATTTCAAATAAAGTTTTTTCCACCCAAGAATCATCTCCTTTGTGTTCAATCAAATTTACATCAAAATCAATCCGCTTATCAAAAGCCTCTCTATCCATTTTCCCCGTGCAATAGACGAAATAACCAGTGTCAGATACTTTGAGCCCATTCTGTCTCAAAAGCCATTGGTATACCTCCATTTGGCGTTTATAGCCATCTTGCCACTCTTTATCTAGTGCTTTAACTGCTTCATCCTTTGCGGTAGCTTTATAGTCCACAACAATATATTCGTCTTTTCCATTGATCCATAAATCATCAATAGCCCCAGTTACCAAAAGTCCTGTTGGCTCATGTAGGTATTTAATACCACCGAAATTTCTTCGCCATTCATTAAGTTCATCGTGAGACATGGGTCGTGCATCAATTCCATATTCTTTTTGTAGCGGGTGTTGCTCATTCTTTACACGATACGAATCAAATTCTTGTTTCAAAAGATGATCAACTGCACTGTTTATAGAAAAAGGAAATCCGGGCACTCGTTTTACTCCGAGCTTGTTGTCTATATAAAAACATCGTGGACATTCTTTAAACAAATCAATTTTGGAACGAGAAAGCTTCCAGTTCTTTCCGCCGTAATTCCACGATTCCATTCTGTTTGGGTTGTAATATTCAGACATAATTATTTTTTGCCATTATCTTTAAACTTATTGTGATAAAAACTTTCTATAAGAGGTTGGGATGTTTTTTTTATTTTATCTGCTAATTCCAAAATATTCTCAAATATTTCAATAATAGTTAGTAT
Organism: uncultured Candidatus Saccharibacteria bacterium; assembly: GCA_964595185.1. Classification (GTDB taxonomy): domain Bacteria; phylum Patescibacteriota; class Minisyncoccia; order Phycocordibacterales; family UBA9973; genus UBA8515. The sequence goes on from CAZQOL010000052.1 coordinate 889, forward strand.
CTTTTTTTGGTCTTTTGGGTCTATGTAGTAGACGGGGATCTTTAATAATTTATCTTCGTGAATTGCTTTTTGAGCAGTTCCTCTAGGAACTATTTTTTCAACTTCTTGTGTAAACAAAGGGCTTTTTAAATAATAGTTTAGAAATTTATTATCTATATCTTTTCTAATCTCAAACATGGGCATGTTTTCTGTCACAACACATCCATCAAGTTCCGATGGAATTAATCCAATACCGCCGTTCTGAATACCTTGTCGAATAAATATGAGGGTGTTTGGGTGCTTTTTTAAATCAACAATAAATTGTCTCTTTCTTCCTATTTGCGAACCAGATTTTTCGCCTCTATACAAAACTTCACCTCTCTGAGAGATTGTAATTTGTTTGTAAGATAATTTGTCATTTATTCTTATAATATTTCTGTATTGTTTTAACCAATCTCCTAATGTTTCCTTGGTACATTTATTCAAACTGAATTTGAGTTTTTCTCTTAACTCCTTTGTTATTACCCCCAAAGTGGTATTTGTACTCAATATTTCATCGAGAAGGATTTGAGGGTCAACAAATTCTAACCCCTTTTTCTCATTAGGGTTTTTTACACTAAGATTATAATTAGCTTTAACAATGTCTTCTACTGAAACTACCCATGAATGGTTCGTGGTCTTTTTTTCTTTCCACAAACTTGAACAATCTAGAAAACTTTCTGATTTGATAGGTCTTGATTTAGAAAAATTCTTTATTCCATTTGGCAAAGGCATTTCATAATACCAAATGTCTTTTGTTGGTCCAGTTTTATCAAAAAAGAGAATATTGGTTGGAATCCCTGTATAAGGCGCAAACGCTCCCTTTGGTAAACGAATTATATGATGTAAATTAAACTGCTGTAACAATTCTTTCTTCGTATTTACGTAGGCCTGATCATCTGCTTCTAGCACACCCTCAGGAAAAACGATGGCGCATTTTCCACCATCTTTAAGTGATCGAAGACAATGTTGTAAAAATAATATTTCAGTCTGTGCCGATGGATAAGGAAAATTTGAATCAATTCCTCTTACTGTTCCAGAAAACGGTGGATTTGTAAGTATGATGTCATATTTTTCTGTGTTGTTAAAAAGATTTACAGAAAGTGTATTCATTTTTCGAATGTTTGGAGTTGCTATACCGTTCAAAATCATATTCATTGTTCCTAAAATAAACGGCAATGATTTCAATTCTTTTCCAAAAAATGTTTCTTTTTGTAATTTTTCATTATCTGAAATGTTTTTTGCTTGGGGTCGCATAAAATGGTATGCCTCCGTCAGGAATCCTGAGGGTCCATTACAAGGGTCATATATTGTTTGCCCGATTTTGGGCGCGACCATTTCAGTCATAAAGCGTGCAATAACGCGTGGTGTATGAAATTCTGCGAGCGGTTTTATCTCAGCCGATTTCATTCTGCTAAATAACCCTTCATAAATACTAGAAACGGCAAATGAATCTTCATTTGAAAAAAAGTCCACATCCGTCATTACATCAACAACCTCTCGCAATAAATATCCATCCTCCATTCTATTTTGAGTATTGTTAAATATTTCAGAAATAATTTCTTTTGTACGATTTCCTGACAAAGTGCGAAGGTGTGGAATTAATTTGTTTTGGACAAAAATAAGTAGATCCGGCCCTGTTAAATATGTATCTTTCCCTGTCCAAACACTCCATCGATATTCTCCATCAATGTTTCTTTGGTATTTCTTTCCCTCGAAAGCTGCCTTTGCTTCATTTTTATTCTCAGTTTCTTCATAAACCTTTAAAAATAGCAGCCATGAAAACTGTTCTACATACTGCAAAGCACCGGTTGTCCCGGGGTCTTGACGCATCTTGTTGCAAGCACTCCATAATTTATTTGAAATTGAATCGTTTGCCATAATTAATTATTGATATAAAGTTTTTCCTGTAATTTATCGACTGTCTCTCTTAAGGCACTTGGTGAACCAAAAGCTTTTTGGGAATAAGTAAAGCCGGGCATTGGATAAACATCAAAAACGTCCGCCTTTGTTATCTCTGTAACCCCATTCTCCTGATACTTCAGCAATAATCCTTTGATTATGCGAAGTTGCTCTGGCGTAAAGACTTGTAAAAATTCTTGCTCCTTATTTATAACAGCGTCAGATCTTTCTTTGCGGGAATGAATTTGCTCTCCAAAACCTAAAAATGCAAGTAAATCATAATCATCAGCCTCATCATTGTTGGTAATTCTTGAAAGCATTTTTATATTTATACCATTCTGCTCCAGTTCAGATATAAAAGCATCACGCGTTTCTTGCTTTATCCATGTGGTTTTTAGGTTTGCAACATTGTTGACAATCTTTCCAATTTCTTCCTTTGAATAAGCAACGTATTCTTTCAAATTTAAACGCTTCCCCAAAACCTCAACCTCAAACATCATCTCGTCCTCAATAAAAACTGTTAAACCGCTAACCTTAATTGGAGGTACTGGTTTTTTCTGTGCAACAAGCTCAATCTGAATTTGTTCTTTATCACTTGATTGTGTCTCAACAGTAACTTCTCTATGCTTAAATCCACTTGCCGCTACATATAACTTTATTTTCCCTTCCGGAATATTTACAAAAGAAAATTCTCCATTTGATTTAGTCCTTGTTTGAGTTTGCTCATTAGCAGACAATTGAATGGTCATTAAAGCATTTCCAATTGGCAGAAGTGAATCTTCCTCAACAACAATTCCATTTAGAAAATTATTTCTCGGTGTTTCCGGTTTAATTTCAGGTTTTCCCTCAATCCACTCATCAATCAATCTTGTGGCATTCGTATAATCAATTACTCGATACCAAAATTTACCTTTTTCTTTTGAAATACGACTACCTCTCCCCATAATCTGTTTAAAAACTATTGGCGAGCGTATTGGCTTCATAAAAACGATGTTCTGAACTGTGGGAGCATCAAAACCGGTTGAAAGTAAATCGACAGTTGTGGCAACAACCGGCACATCCTGTGCCTGATCCTGAAATGTTTTTAAAAGGGCCATTGAATCAGTCTCTTCTGAGACAATTCGGACAGCATAATTTGGAAAACCTAGGTGAGCAAAATGATTTTGTAGATGTTTTGCAACTTCACCAGCGTGTTCCATCGTCACACAAAAAACAATTGTCTTTTGCATTTCGCCATAAGTTTTTATAAGTCCAGCAAGATGCTCACACATTTTTTCAGTTCTATCCGGTAAAATAATACCTTTTTCAAATTGCTCCATCTTGTAAAAATCATTTGGCTCTGCTTCATCTGGAACTTCAACTCGAGCACCTTCTTTAACGGCGTCTTCAATATTCACTCCATCTTTATCTATATTTAGTTTTACTTTGTGTAGAAGAAAATTAGCAAGAAATCCATCGTCAATTCCTTGAGCCATACTGTAATCATAAACAGCTTGATACTCTTTCTTTGCATCACCAAAATATTTGTATGTGTTAATGTTTTCGTCTTGTTTTGGTGTAGCAGTCATTCCAAGCTGGATAGCATTTGAAAAATATTTGAGAATCTCATTCCAAGTACTAAAACCGCTTCTGTGACATTCATCGATCACAATTAAATCAAAGAAGTCCTTTGGATATTGTTCGAAAATTCTTTTTCCATCTTTTTCACTCCACATTGCCTGATAAATACTAAAATAAATATCACGAGCAGTTGGAGCTTGTCCTTCCTCGATATACCCACGAGCATTTCCAAATGGTTCAAAAGTATTGAATGCCTGATCTCTCAAAACATTTCTATCTGCAAGAAATAAAACCCTACGAATTTTCTTAGCCTGTTTTAATTTCCAAGCAATTTGAAAAGCAATTGTTGTTTTTCCAGTACCTGTCGCGAGATTAAGTAAAATTCTCTTTTGACCTTTTGAAATTGCTTCTATTGCACGACGTATTGCAACTTGCTGATAATAACGAGGGTTAGCATTGAAAGTTTGCTTGTTATAGGCAGTAGCAAGTGGCAAAATTTCTTCTTCATTAAGTGCTTTTGCATTTATGTATCTCTGATACAGCTCATCTCTTGTAGGGAAAGCGTCAATTGTTTTTTGCGTATTACTTACAAAATCAAACTCTTCAATTTCATGTCCGTTTGTAGAATACGCAAAAAGAATATCTAATCTTTCAGCATATTCCTTAGCCTGTTGCATACCAGAGACAGCCGGCTTTCCCTCTTCTTTTGCCTCAACAACCGCAAGAGGGAGAGCGTCGTTAAAATATAGTATGTAATCGGCTTTTTTAGGATCTTTTCTTTTCGTCTCATCTCCAACAAGAAATATCTTTCCGTCAGTAAAATAGTATTCGCGAGAAATATAATCTTCAGTCCATCCAGACTGTTTTATTTTTGGATCTATTATTTTTGCTCTTGTATCCGCTTCGTTATAAGACATAAATTTATTTCAAAAGTTCGCTACTGGAAATTCCTACCGCATTA
>CAZQOL010000053.1:0-5288 GCA_964595185.1 uncultured Candidatus Saccharibacteria bacterium
TTGCGGATTGGGTCCCATCCCAATCCTCACTCCACCGCTGAGCTACCACGGAATATAATCTACCTTTTGTAGATAAGATTATCTTATCAAAAAGCAAGATAAAAAGCAAAAACCCTCCAGCCTAAGCCAGAGGGAATTTTGCTTTTGGTAATTTAATTAATGAGCATGGGCAACGTGATTATCATGATCAGCAGGATGAGGTTTACGAACAAACATTCGAGCAATTATTATTATCGCTAAGATTAAGATTACAACTAGTATCCATTGCCAAATTGAACTCGGCATAAAGCTTCCAGAGCCTCGGAGTGAAAGAGCTGTTATCTGATTTCCTTGTGATTGATCATACCCATTGTAAGCTGAGGCTCCTAGGTTGTTCCGATTATACATATCATCAGTATTCTGATTGTTTGTTGTTGAATTATTTTCAGTTGAATTAATTTCTCTATTTATTGTTGTAGTATTATTCTTCGATGTTGGTGTATCTTGATAATAGTAATTATTTACGACAGTTGGGGTTGTTGTAGAATTTGGAACGTATGGAACAGGCATAACTTGCTGTGAATAATCATTTCGTGAATAATAACCTTGATTATAATTATATTGACTACGATCATAATCTTCACATCTATATCCAAAGCAAGAATAAGCAGAAACAGTTGTCGCTGTAAAAATAAATGAAAATATTATTGAACTTAAAATTATTATTTTTTTGGCTGTTTTATTATTCATATTTGTATTATAGCATAATATCATCATATTTGTCAAGCCCTATACCCTCGTAACTAAGCCTTGATAAATAAGGATATATTTAAAAAGCTGTAAATTAATTCTGAAAAGAGTATAATGGGAAAATTATTAAAATAAATTAAATATCAAATGAATAATCCATTTCAAAATGCAATGTCACAACTTGACAGAGCAACGAAAGTCAAAACTTTTAGTCCAGATTTTTTAAAACTTTTAGCAAATCCAAATCGTGAAATACGGATATCAATTCCTGTGGTGATGGATGATAATTCGATTCAAATTTTTGAAGGATATAGAGTTCAATATAATAATGCTCGTGGTCCATATAAGGGCGGAATACGTTTTCATCAGGATACAGACATAAACGAAGTTAAAGCCCTCGCCTTTTGGATGGCTCTCAAATGTGCTGTTGCGAATATTCCAATGGGAGGTGGAAAAGGTGGAATAACTGTAGATCCAAAAAAATTATCAAAAAATGAACTTGAAAAATTATCTCGTGGTTGGATTAAACTTATGGCCCCAGTTATAGGCCCTCAAATTGATGTCCCCGCCCCTGATGTAAATACGACTCCTGAAATAATGGCTTGGATGGTAGATGAATATAGCAAAATTACTGGCGATACTACAAACGCTGTCATTACTGGCAAACCAATTGCAATTGGTGGTTCAGAAGGCCGAGGCCCAGCGACCGGACTCGGCGGATTTTATGTATTTGACGTTGTAAAAAATAAATTAAATTTACCAGAATCATGCAATGTTGTAATTCAAGGATTTGGAAATGTTGGTGGCAATGCCGCGGAAATACTAGAGAGTCATGGACATAAAATTATTGCTATCTCTGATTCAAGAGGAGCAATATTGAAAGAAGACGGAATCAGTATAAAAGAACTCAATGAATACAAAAAAACAAATGGCCAAATCGCAGGGTTCCCTGGCTCAAAAAATATTACAAATGATGAACTTCTAGAAATTGAATGTGATGTTTTAATTCCAGCTGCTCTTGAAAACCAAATTACTGATAAGAATGCCAAAAATATTAAAACAAAATTAATTGTTGAATTAGCCAATGGTCCCACAACTCCTGAAGCCGATGATATTTTATTTGCTCGTGGAATTCCAGTTGTGCCCGACATTTTGGCCAATGCAGGAGGTGTTACCGTTTCTACTTTCGAATGGGAACAAAATATTAAAAAAGAACACTGGACCGAAATTGATGTATTTCAAAAATTAAAGAAACAGAAATTATTTGGAATAAATCAAAAGAACTAAATACTGATATTCGTCGAGCCGCTTTCATTGTAGCTCTTGAAAGAATAGAAAAAGCCACAAAATAAATGTATGAAGAAAAAAATAAGTAAAAAATCGGTCCGCTTGCCGAATCATATTTCGCCAACAAATTATAAGCTAACTATCAAGCCGGATTTAGAGTCTTTTACTTTTTCAGGAAATGAAATAATCAAAATTAAAATTGAAAAAGAGACAAATAAAATTACACTCCATAGTAAGAATATTGATATCGAGACAGTAATGATAAGTAGCAAGCAAAAGACAAAAGAGCAGTTTGCTAATAAAATAAATTATGATACAAAAAGCGAAACTGTAACTTTCTTTTTCAAAAATAAAGTAATAGGAAATTGCGACCTCCATATTTCTTTTATTGGTATAATAAATGACAATCTGCGTGGATTTTATCGAAGTAAATATATTCTAGATGGCCAAGAAAAATATCTTGCGACAACTCAATTTGAAGCTACTGATGCAAGGCGGGCTTTTCCGTGTTTTGATGAACCATCGCATAAAGCAATATTTGAAGTTTCGCTTATTATCGCAGATAAACATATGGCTATCTCAAATACCTTACCCGCGACAACAATAAAACATAGTGCTGGATATAAAATAGTATCGTTCTCCCCCTCTCCTTTAATGTCGACATATCTGCTTGCTTTTATTGTCGGAGAATTTGAATATATTGAAGGTAAAACAAGAGATAACGTCCAAGTCAGAGTCTTCACAACAAAAGGTAAATCACGGCAAGCAAAATTCGCACTTGAGGTCGCTATTAAATCGCTTGAGTTTTATAACGAGTATTTTGATATTCCATACCCACTCCCAGTTCTTGATATGATTGCTATTCCTGATTTCGAATCAGGGGCCATGGAAAATTGGGGGGCTGTGACATATAGAGAGACCGCTCTATTGGTGGACGAAAAAAACTCATCTCTTCCAAATAAGCAGTGGACAGCTTTAGTCATTGCTCACGAACTTGCTCATCAATGGTTCGGTAATTTAGTCACAATGGATTGGTGGACCGACCTATGGCTCAATGAAGGATTTGCTTCATATATAGAATATCTTGCTGTAGATAAAATCTTTCCTGATTGGAAAATATGGAGTCAATTTTTAACATCTGATCACAATGTTGCACTTACTCTTGATAGTTTATCAAACTCACATCCTATTGAAATAAAAGTTAATCACCCAGATGAGATTAATGAGATTTTCGATAAAATCTCATACTCAAAGGGGGCTTCGATTATAAGGATGCTTTCGGTCTACTTGGGTGAAGATAAATTTAAAGAAGGGTTACAATATTATTTAAAGAAACACAGTTATAAAAACACTAACACTATTGATCTTTGGAAAGCTTTCGAGAAAGTCAGTAAAAAACTAGTCATCAAAATGATGTCACAGTGGACAAAACAAACTGGTTATCCGCTCGTCACACTAATTAGCCACAAGCAATCCTTATGGCTAAAACAAGAAAGATTTTTTTCAAGTCGAGCTGAATCTCTAAAATATAAATCAACAGCAAAAGATATTTGGCCTATCCCAATAAAATATGAGACCATTAATAATAAAACTCAAACTAAAGAAATATTAAACCTACTGATGACAAAAAAATCTGTGCCTCTTTTAGGGACTTCAATTTGTAAAATAAATAAAGAGGAAGAAACTTTCATAAGGGTGAAATATGGTGAACAAACACTCAAAAAATTAGGAGAACAAATTATGGAAGGAAAAATTGAAGCAAAAGACAGACTTGGAATAATCAGAGATTTATTTGCTCTGGCTGAGGGTGGTTATATAAAAACTGATGTAGCTCTAGAGTTTGCCTTAAATTATAAAGATGAAACTGAATATATCGTTTGGGCTGAAATTACTAACAGCTTAAACAAAATTTATAACTTAATTTCTAATGAATCATTTTCTGATAAATTTAAAAATTACGCTTGCTCATTGTTTTTGCCTATCTTAGAAAAGGTTGGATTCGAAAAGAAACAGAATGAAAAACACTCAGACACATTTCTTAGGAGCTTGGTTATTTCACAATCAGGATTCTATGGTAATAAAAAAGTAATAAATACAGCCCAAAAAATATTTCGAGAAAGAGACAAGAAACCAATTCATGCCGATATTCGGAGTGCCATATTCAGAATTATAGCTTTAAACGGTAGAGAAAAAGAATGGAAAATATTTGAAAATTTATATATAAATGAAAAACTTCATGAAGAAAAAGATAGATACGGTTATGCCCTTTCTTCTTTTAAAGATACGACTCTGCTTAAAAAAAGCTTATCATTCATAATTTCAAATAAGGTGAGAGAACAAGACGCTCCACACTTAGTAGCTTCAGTCTGGCAGAATAATTATGGAAAAGATCTGGCGTGGCAGTTTGTAAAAGACAATTGGAATATAATACTTAAAAAATATGGCGAAGGTGGACACTTCTTGTCTCGTCTACTTTCCCCTCTTGGTGGGCATATACTTCTAAAAGATATAAAAGATGCCAAAAAATTCTTTATGAAAAATTCTGCCCCTGGAGCCGAAAGAACCTTGAAACAGGCTTATGAAAAAATAGAATCAAATGCTCTCTGGATTCGTGACGATAAAAAAGTAATTAAAAATTGGCTAGAAAAAAATTACTAAATTAATGAATAAAAGTCTTGCGATGAATTGGCGTTTGGCCTGACTTTTTGATAGCCTCATAATGAGCTTTGGTGCCATAGCCTACATGCCGATCAAATCCATACTCTGGATATTGTTTGGCGTATTTTGTCATCACTTTATCGCGCGTTACTTTCGCGACGATTGAAGCCATTGAAATGACAGGATGAAGTTCATCCCCTTTTATGATTGTCTCTTGATTAATATATTCGGCAGGAGCATGTAATCCGCCATCTAAAAAAATTTTAAACGAAACAGGAAATACTTTTTGTGACGGTCTGGCACCGCTCCCGCCCCCCTCGTCCGAGGACTTCTCAAAAAATATTTCCTGTGAAGTAATTTTTTTTAGGGATGTATCCAGGGCTTTTTGAATACATTTTGCAATTCCAAATTTATCAATATTCTCTGATGAGACGAATGACACAGCATAGTCGCAATTTCCTTTTTCTTTTTGTTCTTTTAAAAAATTGAACCAAAGTTCTCTTTGTTTTTTCGAAAGCTTTTTGGAATCTCGAAGTGGAGATTTTACTTCTTTTTTTGCTTCTTCAATTAGTAATTGGTAATTAGTAATTGGTAATTGAAAAGCTGCAACTGCC
>CAZQOL010000054.1:0-5254 GCA_964595185.1 uncultured Candidatus Saccharibacteria bacterium
CGAACGTGCAGCATCCTCAACTGCTCTGATTTCAACATTTGTTATTCCGGTCGGCACTCCAATCACAACTCTTGGTCGAATATATTTTTTAGAGATCCTTTCTGTTTTATTTATTAAATAAGAAAGCATTTCTTCAGTAATTTCAAAGTCAGAAATAACCCCATCAACAATTGGACGCACAGCTTTGACGTGACCTGGGGTTCGGCCTATCATTTGTTTTGCTTCTGACCCTACAGCAATAATCTGCCCAGTTTTTTGGTTAACCACAACAACCGAAGGCTCGTTGATAACTATTCCATGCCCCTTCAAATATACTAAGGTATTAGCAGTTCCTAAATCTATCCCTATATCATTTGAAAACATTCTGTAAAATTTTTTAAACATAATTATCAATTTTATTTTTTTATATTCCAAGAATTAATTACATCAATAAGCTCTCCACCCTTAACGATCGTTCCCTTATCCTCTGTTCTTTTTTTAACTTCATATCCTCCATCTTCCAAACTTCGCTTTGAAACCACAATCCTATATGGAATACCAATCAAATCTGCATCAGCAAACTTTTCTCCTGCACTTACATCACGTCGGTCATCAAATAATACTTCAATTCCTTTTAACAATAAATTCTCATAAAGATTTTTTGCTTCTTCAAAAATTTTATCGTCTGCCCCAAGTAGAAGTAAGTGAATTTTAAAAGGAGCAACTGATTCAGGCCAAATTATGCCCTTATCATCAGAAAGCACTTCAACAATTGTTCCCATCAATCTTCCTAGCCCAATTCCGTAACTACCCATAATTACTAACTTTTCTTCTCCTTCTTCATTTTTATATTTTAAATCAAAAGGAGCAGAAAACTTTGTGCTAAGTGGAAAAATATTTCCAACTTCAATTGCTCTCTTTTCAACAAGATCTTCTTTCTTTACTCCTAAACTCTCTAAAACTTCATCATTATATACTTCTTGATTGATGGCAATACTTTTATTTTCATCAATATAAATAGTATCTTCACCGGCTCCTGTTAAGGTCTGAAATTCATGTGAAAATTTAGAGAAAGTTCCTCCTGATGCAAAAGTTAAATAGGTCAAATGCCCAATACCAACTCTATTAAAAATATTTTTATAAGCTTGCTTTGCATGCTCGTAAAATTCATTATGTTCTTCATCATTTTTAGAAAAAGAATAAAGAGCCTTCCAATAAAATTCTCGGCCTCTTAAAATCCCAGATTTACTTCTAGTTTCATTTCTAAATATATCTTTAAAATCATATGTATAAATAGGTAAATCTTTATAGGAACTTACATATTGTTTTAAAATATTTGCATGGGCTTCTTCGTTTGTAAAAGATAAACCAACTTCTCCTCCATTTTTTAATTTGGTCTTAAACCAATTATCTACCACTTCATCACTCCATCTTCCAGATTTCTCCCAAATTTCTTTGTTTTGAAATATTGAGGTTTTCATTTCTTGCCCCCCGATAGCATTCATTTCTTCTCTAATAATATTTTCAATTTTTTTAATTACTCTTAGGCCAAGAGGAAGATATGAATATACCCCTGCCATTTCTTTATTAAGGAAACCAGCTTTTATCAGGAGTTCCGCATTAAGAGAAACCTCATCAGAAGGCGATTCTTTTTTTGTTTTTGTAAATAATTGTGATTGTTTCATATTTAATCATATTACCCTAAAATGACCTGTCAGTCAAAAATCCGTGTTTGCAAAATAATGCTTTTCCTGGTATTATGGTTCTTAGCTCCGTGGTCCGACATTGATCGGGCTGTAAATGTTTTTACCCTTATTTTTAAGGATAATTACACTTTGTGATAAAAAACAGAGTAGGCTGGAATGCTTAAAAACGGAACATTATAAAAATATCTCCGTCGAAAGAGATAATCAATTAATCAAAAGGCCGCTTTAAAATAAAAAGCGAGCAAAAAAAATGAGTATAGAAAATATTACCGAAGAAATGTTTAAGGCAGGAGTTCACTATGGTTATTCAAAAAGTCGTCGACATCCTTCTACCACACCTTTTGTTTTTGCAACAAAAAATGGTGTTGATATTATAAATATTGAAAAAACAAATGAGCTCTTAGAAAAGGCTCTTGAAACTGTTTCAAAGTTAGCTGCCAGCGGTAAAACAATTTTATTTGTTGGAACTAAACCAGAAGCACGTCAACAAATTATTGAAACAGCACTAGCTCTTAATATGCCGTATGTTTCAGATCGTTGGGTTGGAGGTGCATTAACAAATTTTTCAGAAATTAAAAAGAGAATAACAAAATTATTGAGTTTAAGAGACCAGAAAGAAAAGGGAGAGCTTGATAAATATACAAAAAAAGAACAACTATTAATAAACAAGGAAATGGAGGATATGACAAAAAATTTCCAAGGATTAACTGGTATTACAAAAACTCCTGATGCAGTTTTTATTGTTGATACAAAAAAAGAGCATATTGCAACAACCGAAGCCAAAAAGATGAACCTTCCTGTTATTGCTCTTGTAAATACTGATTGTAATTTAAAACAAATAGATTATCCAATTGTGGCAAATGATGCTTCAATTTCTAGTATTACATTGTTTTTATCTAAAATTAAAAAAGCCTACGATGATGGGGCAAATGGTCTTAATAAATAATTAAACACCCGTATTAGGGATAAAAAATATGTCTATAAAAATAACAGCTGATCAAGTTAAAGATTTAAGAGATAAAACAGGAGTCTCAGTTATGCAATGTAAAAACGCTCTTGAAGAAGCCGAGGGTGATTTGGAAAAGGCTTTAATAATCCTAAAGAAAAAATCTAGCAGTATAGCCATGAAGAAAGCTGACCGAAACGCCAAAGATGGTTTAATTATTGTAAAAGAAAATGCCGAAAAAGCTTTACTTTTAGTCCTTCACACTGAAACAGATTTCGTTGCAAAGAATGCTGACTTTATAAACCTTGCAAATCGACTAGCAGATTTAGCAATAAATGAAGGAATAGAAACAATGCAAAACAAGTCAAAGGATTTAATTGATGAAGTCATCCAAAAAGTTGGAGAGAAAATTGAACTTGGAAAAGTTGAAGAGGTAAAAGGTTCTGTCCTTGGTAGTTATATCCACAACAGTAAAAGTGCCGTTATTGTTTCTCTACGATCAGGATCAAAAGAATTGGCTCGTGATATTGCTATGCACATTGCGGCAATGAAACCAGTTTTCACAACCAGTGCAGAAATAACAGATGACGACAGAAAAAAAGTTATTGAAGTTTTTGAAAAAGAAGTGGCTGAATCAGATAAACCAGAAGAAATTAAAAAGAAAATGCTGGAAGGAAAAATTTCTACATATTTCAAAGAACAAACATTAATGGATCAAGCTTATATAAAAAATGCAGATATTACAATCAGTGCCCTTCTTAAAAATAACAATGCCGAATTAGTATCTTTTATTTTTGAGACCATTAATTAATATGGGAATAATTATTATTCTTTTTTTTATAGCGATCATCTTGGCATTTATCATGCTTTCATATCAAGCATGGGAAATAAAGACACTCCGCACTGAAAAAAATAGCAACCCGAAAATTATGCCGGAAATATATTTTCGGCATTTAGAAAAGACTGCTTTATATTTAATAAAAAATATCATTCAATGGATTGTACTTATGGCAGTCAAATATTGGTATATTTCTTCAGCTAAGACAAAAAAATGGATAAATAAAAATTGGCCCAAGATATCAAATTATTTAAAAACCAAAGCTGAAAATATTGATCTGCAAAAAAATACATATATCAAAAAAGCGATACTTGAGTCAAAAATTAAAATTAGAAGGATAAAAGAAAAAGTTAAAAGAGAACATGGAGAGAGAGATAGCTAGATTCATTTAGTTTTGTAAAATATTATTAATGTGGTAGTATAGTTAGAAGAATTTTATATGCCCTTAAACATTTTGTATTTAAAATGTTCGGGCGAACAATTTTCTTAAAATTGTTTTAGCCGGCATAGCTCAGTTGGTAGAGCGCCACTTTTGTAAAGTGGATGTCCGGGGTTCGAATCCTCGTGCCGGCTCCCTAAGAAAAAAACACCCTAAACGGGTGTTTTTTTCTCGGCATGAGGATTCGAAAGCCGGAAGCCACGAAGGTGGCTGAGGCGGGGTCGCGAGTTTCGCCAGCAGGCGAAAACTTGTGACGATTCCTCGTGCTAATCTCGCGCAAAAATTCAGTAGAATTTTATGCGTGACGATTCCTCGTGCTAACTCCTCCCTCTTATTTCTTCGTCGCCTTAGCTTTTTCTGGTTCTTCTACCTTAATTGTTTCTAGTTCTGGAAAAGTTTTTTCGATTTCTTCAATTGTCTGAAAACCACTATAAACCTTCCCATTAATTACTATTGCCGGCAGATCATCTGGAACCTTATAGATTGAGGTCATAGTTTTGATAGCAGATAAATCAAGATTGTAATCGAAAGAATAAACTCGAAGTTCTGGATATTTCTCTCTTAGACTTGTTAATACATAACCTTGCTTAGTACAGTCATCACAATTTTCATTCTTATAAAAATATAGAACAAAAATTGACTTCTCTCCACATCTTTCTCTAATTTTTTTCATCAAAAGATAATCTTTGATTTCAAGAAGTGAATAATATTTTTTAAGACTAATAACATCTACATTCTCAACCCCAATATTATTTTCACTATAGGAGATCTTATCCGCAAGAGAATTCAATTCAGATGATAGAACTGTACCTGAAACATCTTTACAAGACTGTTCCTGAAGCAAAGAAAATTGTGTTTCGGAAGACATTAAATCGAGCGAGATCTTACCTTCAATCAATTTGAGTTGGTCTATTTTTTTGCTGTTTAGATAGTTTGAAATCCATAAACCAGAAATAAATATTGTGGCAGTTATAAACAAAACAATAACATACTTTTTCCAATCATTCGGTTCGTGTTGATGCATATAAATTAACTATTTGATAGCTTGGCGTTCTTGAGTCCAACTAGACTCTTTTGAAATAACGGCATTATATATTGCCCTTAACATCCAGAACGGTGCTATTACACTATAAATTATAATAAAATAGAAAAATGAGAGAGAAAAACCCGACTTCCCTTCAGCCATTTTTCGGCCGATCATAACAGACACAATAACAAGTATATACAAAATAACTGATAAGAACAACACTGCCTTTGTATTTAGAAAAAACCAATCAAACTTAAAATGTAAACTAAAAACATTATTACAATCTTATGACGTGATAATACACTATCTATCAACTCTT
>CAZQOL010000055.1:0-2181 GCA_964595185.1 uncultured Candidatus Saccharibacteria bacterium
CAACTTTGTAGTCTGTAATTGCAGCCCCTCCATTACTGATTGGTGCGGTCCAGGTTAAAGTTGACTGACTACTTTCTGAACTAGAAGCAATCAAACTTTGAGGAGCAGAAGGAACACTTAGTGTTGGTGTTGCCGTTGCCGTATTTGAAACAACTCCTGTTCCAACTGAATTAGTGGCTGAGACTCTAAAATCATAAGAGAGTCCATTAGTTAATCCAGTAACTAGTGCCGAGGTAGAAGTTGATACTCCATCATTAAATATTGTCCATGTAGTTGGTTCAGTTGAAAGTTTATATTCAACTTTGTAGTCTGTAATTGCAGCCCCTCCATTACTGATTGGTGCGGTCCAGGTAAGTGCCATTTGAGTACTTGCTGGATTTGCGCTTAAACTAGTTGGAGCCCCTGGTTCAGTTAAGTTAATAGCACTAGAAATAACAAAATTATCGACAACTGTTACCGCGCCAGAATGACCAGACAAAAAGAATCCTTTATTGGTAAAGACACCACCAGTTAGAGTGGCGGCTGGAGTTCCACTACCGTTAATATAAACCGAAGCTCCGATTGTAGCATCTATTGCTATCCTAATATGAAAAGGAGTTCCATTAACACAATTAAAACCTGTTGATATATTTTCAGCATTATTATTAGAAAGTTGTCTTGAAAAATAAACCACATTGGAAACTGCATAGACAGTATAAGATTGACCACCGCCAGTAAGAATTCCAGGGTCACCATAGCCAACCCCGAAAATACTACTACTGGCAGTACAAGTAATATCAGCCTCCATTTCGAGTCCTCCCATTGCTCTGTCGTAAGTAGAATTTGTAACTAAATAATTTGCTCCCCAAGTAGCAGACCCAGTTACGGTTAGAGACCCATTTTGTTGAACATTGCCAGCTGTACCCCCCAATCCACCAGCATCTGCTTCTGCCCATTTACTCACATCAATTGTTGTTCCAGTGAAATCATCCGTCAACAATTGGGCCGTCGCATTTGAGACAAAAGGTAAAAAAATAAAAAAGAAGATAATAAGTAATCTAAACAAGGTGTTATTATTTTGATTTTTATACAACATAAAAATAAGATTTTATTAAAATTAATAACAAAAAACCCAAATTGAAAAATTGGGCTTTGAAAACCTCGAGTTATTTACTTATAAATAATAACACAAACATAATGACTGAGCAATGAAATTATTTGTGTTTTTCTACAAAAGAGCCTAAAACATTATAACCAACAAATTCCCCTCTATCATTTAATTTTGGTGTAAAATATAAATCATATTGCATTAATTTATTGTCAATAAAATTATCAATACTGGATTGCCTTTTATATGGCTCAGAACGAGCTGAAAAATATTCAAAGTCTGCTTTTGCCTCTTCTTTAAGTTGTGTTGGCTCAAAATTAAAATAATTTTTTCCAATAACATCCATTTGTGAAAAACCAAAAAAATTAGAAAAAAGTGGGCCAGCAAAAGTAATCACTCCCGTCTTATCTATACTAAAATAAAAATCACAATGATTATCAATAAATTTATTATCACAATTTTCAAATTTTTTCTCGATTTTTCTTGTTTCTTTTAATTCAACAGTTGCTAATACATTTTTTTCTTTATCACTAATTTTTTGAACTCTTAATAAAACTCGAACCGGAATAATTTGTTTATTTTTTGTTGTATGAGTAGTTTCAACTTGAAAATAATCGTCTCCATTTAGTACAGACTCTGAATTAAAAAATTTTTGGGCAAAATCTTTTGGTACATTTGGATCAAGAAAAGTAAAATGTTTACCTATAACTTCATCCTTCTTATATCCTAAAATATCGCATCCGAAGCTGCTGATACTGGTAAAATTTCCATTCTTATCAATAGTTAAATAATAATGATTGGTGTCGTTTAATAATTTAAAATCCCCAATATTATTTATGGCACCACATTTTTTACATTTTATTTCAATAGATGCATCGAAAAATGTTCCCTTGAGAAGAAGTTTACCACACTGACATCTGTGATCATTCAAAAAAATATCATCCATGCGAAATATAATCTTTTTGGAGTTTCTAGAACTTCTTTGCTTAACACAAAAAGTATATCATTTTTTAGTTTTATAACCAAGATCACAAAAATGGCATTAAAATTTGGCCACTTTATTATAATTCTGAATGCTGTTATTATAAATAAAT
>CAZQOL010000055.1:2191-4909 GCA_964595185.1 uncultured Candidatus Saccharibacteria bacterium
TATATATTATACCAAATAAAAAAATATTTAATAGTAAATTTTTGTGATAAAATGTCTTTATGGAAAACAAACCAAAACTAACAGTTTCAGGATATAGGGGGATTTGGGGAGAAAGTTTAACCCACGAAATTGTCGAGAATTATACAAAAGCATTTATTAAATTTGTTGAAGAAAATATTGACCAAAGTCCGACAATCCTTCTTGGACGAGATGGGAGAGAAAGTGGACCTGAAATAAGAGAAACTATTATCAAAACTTTCAATAATTTGGGGGTAAATTTTATTGATGGAGACATTTTGCCTACTCCCACGGTTTTATTTGCGGTCCGAAAACACCAATATAGTGGTGCAATAATAATTACGGCCAGCCATAATCCCAGAGAATACAATGGTCTAAAATTTGTAACAAATAAAGCTCTTTTTACTGATGAGAAAGAAGTTGAAATTATAAAAGAAAATTATGGGATAATTCGTGATGATAAAAGACTTCACCAGAATATTCTTTCTAAAACCACACATAAAACCCTGCTGGGTTTTTGCTCTGCTCGCGCCGTCGCGCTGCGCAAGGCTTTTATAAAGAACATTCTGGCTCCGTCAATCAAGGCAAATGTATTCTCAAAAGAACACGCTGATCAAATAATTAAAAATATAAATGTATCGGCAATTAGAGAAAAAAAATGGAAAGTGGCCGTTGATATGATAAACGCTTCGGCTTGTGTTCTTGATCCATACTTATTTGAGCAATTGGGAGTTGAACTTGTTCCGCTCAACAATATTCCAAATGGTATTTTTGCTCACAAGCCCGAACCACTCCGAGAAAACCTCGGCGATATTACAAATTTAGTTAAAGAAAAAAAATGCAACCTTGGTTTTGCTCATGATCCAGATGCTGACCGCTTAATTGTAATAAATGAAGACGGCGTTGCTATATCAGAAGAATATACCTTAGCTCTCGGAACTGAAGCCATCCTTTCAAAAAATCCCGGCAATAAGGTTGTAATTAATATGTCGACCTCCCAAATGAACAGCGATATAGCAAAAAAATATAATAGTACTTGTATTAGAACAAAAGTCGGTGAGGCAAATGTCGTCGCCGGAATAATAGAAAACAAGGCTATTATCGGAGGTGAAGGTGGAGGAGGAATTATTTACCCTGCCATTAATATAGCCCGTGATAGTTTTGTAAGCCTTGCTCTTATCTTAGAATTACTCGCTGAAAGAAATCAAACTGTCAGTGAGTGTATCGCTACGTTACCAAAATACGAAATGAAGAAAGATAAGGTGCCAGTTGTTGGAAGTTTACAAGAAATGTATCACAAAATGAAAAATCATTTTAATAAATGTGAAGTAAATGAACTGGATGGCCTACGTCTAGATTTTTCAGACAGTTCATGGATTCACTTACGTCCATCAAACACCGAACCAATAGTCAGACTTTACGGCGAAGCGACAACTAAAGAAAGAATTGAATCTTTGTTTGAAGAAACTAAAAAAATAATCTTATAAAGTATAATCTCCAACTTTTGTTCTCTTTATTTTAAGAGCCAGAGCAGGTACTCCGATGACCATACCTATTTCATGAGCGAGCCCGCGGACATAAACTCCACTTCCACAAGAAATTCGTAAAGTTATTGTTTTATATTCTTCTTCTTTATTATTTTCTAATTCATTTTCCCAAAGTGCGATGATTTCAGACTGACGAAAATCCCCACTCACCTGCGAAATATCTTTTTTAATTTGACTTAATAATTCACCACCCAAAATAGAATCTTCTTTTATTATTTGTATTTTTTCAACAAAAACATCGCGAGCTGGAATTGTAATCTCATCTATTTTACCTTCCCGAGACCATTGGAATAAGGGCTTGCCTTCCACCGTTCGGGAAGAATATGGAGGATATGATTGTTTTATTCGCCCGCTGAATTGTGGAAAAATGTTTTGAATCTTAGGAACAAAGTCGTCATACAAATTTTTATGGTCTGGCCGAGCTTTTTCCTTTGATAAATTATGAAAAAGAGAGGAGATCCGAGGACCTAAAAATTTGTATGACGACGAAGTGACTAAATTAATTATTTTCCCCATCACATCGTATGTATCGGTTTCAAAGCCAAATAAGATTTCAACTTCATATTCTTTCGTCAAATTCAAATATTCGTCTTTTTTCATGCATTCATCTCCGATAAGGATTATGAGCACCCCTTCTGCTAGTGGATCGAGTCGTCCGGCATAGGTTAAAGGCAAATAAAGCAAGTTTGGCTCGCTTTTTTTAAGCTCATTTATACAGTCGAGGGGTGTTTGACCCACCTTTTTATTAACAATTCGTACTTTGTCATCCATCCCATATGAAGTAGAGAATCTCGAGATTCTCATACATAAATTAACTTATAATATCAAAAAATAACTTCATTTTTTTGCCTCCCTATTCCTAGAATAACATATATTACTTCAAACGGGACAAGTATTGCCATATTATCACAGATATGATAATATTCATGCTAGGTAGGTAATCTATTTTTTCACGACAAGCAAGGAGCGGGTGGCTAAGTAATCTTATACACATCGTCCGCGTCGAAGTCGGGACAAAAGGTACTAAACCTTTTATTTCTATCGGACACAAAATTGAGAGAAAGAATAAACAATCAAATAAGAGCGAGCGAGGTTCGTGTAATCTCAAACGAAGGAGTTAATCTTGGTGTTTTGAGTATAAAGGATGCTCTAG
>CAZQOL010000056.1:0-4791 GCA_964595185.1 uncultured Candidatus Saccharibacteria bacterium
TTTGCTTAAGCTCTGGCTCCATTTTTTTCATTAGTATCTGGCTTTTTATGGATTTTCTGGTAAGAGGGGAGAGAATAAGTTTTACAAGGATTGTTACTAAAATAATAGCAAAACCAACATCCCCAAAGGTGATATTGTCTATTATAAAAATTAAAATATTATAAATTGGCTGGTAGAAAATACTATTCCATAAAGCTGACATTGTTCTATTGTATCCTAAAAAGGCAAAATTTCAAAATTTAAATATACTCAAGATTTTCTTGTCTATTTTACTGGATCATAGTGGTTTTTCTGCCAAGGGTGGCATCGTAAAATCCTTTTTATCCCCATAAAGACACCCTTAGCCGAGCCGTATTTAACAATAGCTTGTTTTGTATATTCTGAGCATGTTGGCAAAAAAACACAGGCTCCATGCGATTTAAGTGGAGTTTTTTGATAAAAATTTATTAAAAAAACCAATATTTTCTTCATTAATTTATGAATTATACTATTTTAAAAACCCTGTTTTGTTTAATATATATATAATATCTTCTTTTAATTGCTCCCGTGTAGCAGAAAGGGCTTGTTTTTTATAGATAAAAATACCAGTCCCTTGTTTTAGGGGAAGGACTCGTAAAATATTATATCCAAGCCTCCTAATTTTATTCCTTTTTACCGCTTTTTTAAAAATACCCTTTGGGGCAACAAAGGCATATTGAGGAAATTCACTTTTTCTCAAATAAAATAAAAAAAAGTCTGTCGAAAAGACCCTTCTTTCTTTCATTAAAGATTGAAAAGTGGCTTTTGTAATTCGCTTATTTTTAGGAAGCATTTTATTTCTTTATTGATACATTTGCTCGTCCTTTTCGGCGTCGGGCTAGAGTGACCCTTTTCCCGTTTTGTGTTTTATTTCGGACAAGAAAACCATGAGTTTTAGCTCTTTTTCTTTTGTTTGGTTGATATGTTTGAGACATATTGGATAATATATACTATCTAAGACAAAGATGCAACAGGGTAAAAACATATCCACACGATATTAACACGTTAATTAAGGTATTTAATTATTGCCATAAACAAAAACAATGTATAATACACCCTATGGATACAAAAAGTCTCTGGAATAAATGTTTAATGGAAATTGAAACAAGCACTTCAAGAGCTAATTTTACGACTTGGTTTAAAAATACTCTAATAGTTAAAGAAGATAGCGGAATTATTCATATCGGCGTGCCAAATGAATTTGTGAAGGATTGGTTATATAATAAATTCCATAAACTAATTTTAAAAACATTAATTGGAAACGAAGAAACTATTCGTGGGGTAGAATACACTATCCATAAACAAGAATCAAAAACAGAACAAAACTCAAGCACAATAAACAAAAAACAAGAAAAGGAAATAAGTTTAAACAAAGAACTACCCTTAGCTGATTTATATATTAATAAAGAAGACAACCTTAATCCCAAATATAATTTCAATTCTTTTATCGTTGGGCCTTTTAATGAACTTGCTTATGCTGTTGCTCAGGCTATTATTACAAACCCGGGCCAAAACTATAATCCTTTTTTTATCTATGGAGGCACAGGGTTAGGCAAGACTCACATGATCCAAGCGATCGGGAACACCATAAAAATTAAATATCCACTTAAAAGAGTTTATTACGTCAGTTTAGAAAGGTTTACGATTGATTATATTAATTCTATTCAAAATAAAAACCCAAACTCTTTTAAAGAAAAATATAGAAAGTATGATGTCATTATTATGGATGATGTTCAATTTATTTCCGGGAAAGACAAAACCCAAGAAGAACTTTTCCATCTTTTCAATACCTTGTATGAAAGTAATAAACAAATAATTTTTTCTTCAGACAAACATCCAAATTTCATCCAGGGTCTTGAAGAAAGACTTCAGTCTCGATTTGCATCTGGTATGACTGTTCAAATTGTTGAACCGGATTATGAATCAAGGGTGGCAATCATAAAAGCCAAGTTTGAATCTACTAACTGTATTATTGAGCCTGAGGTTGTTTCTTATTTAGCTGAATCGCTTGAGGGTAATATCCGTGAGCTAGAAGGTAGTTTAAATACTGTCATTTGCCAATCTCAACTTAAAAACAAAAGCCTTTCTCTACTTGAAATTAAAACTTTAATTAAAAACAATATTCGTCCTAAAAAAACTGTCGCAATTAAAGATATCGTTAAAATTGTTGCGGATCATTATGGTTTTGCTGAAGAAGTTATTTACGAAAAAACAAGAAGGAAAGAAATTGTCCGCGCGCGCCAGGTAGCAATGTATCTACTGCGAGAAGATTTTAGTATTTCTTACCCCTTAATTGGTCAAAAGTTGGGGGACAGAGATCACACGACGGTAATTCACTCACACCTTAAAATAAAGAATGACTTAAAAACAGACCCGGCTTTATTACAAGAAATAGAAAAGATTAGGATCATGTTTAAATAATAAGTATGTGGAAAAGATGTGTTTATAAAAATTTATTTTGTGGAAAAGTTTTCTTCTTTCTAAAATAAAAAAATAATTAACAAATACCAAAAAATTAAAAATAAAATTATTTAAAAATAAACATTAAGAATAAATAGTTTTAAAAGAAATCCACATATCCACAATCATAGTAGTAATAATAAATTATAAACATAACATATAAAGAATTATGAAAATAGAATGTTCCATTAATAAAATTAAAAAAGCTCTTGTTTCTGTAGAAAGAATAACTGGTAAAAATTTAACACTTCCTGTTCTTAGTTCTATTCTTTGGGTAGCCACGGGTAAAACACTGAAACTTCGCGCAACAAACTTAAATATTGGGATAGAGATTGAAATTCCAGCCAAAATTGAAAAAGAGGGAGTTGTGGCTGTTCGAGGAGATATTCTTTCTTCTTTGTTTTCTTTTTTACAAGGAGATGCTTTTGTTGTTTTTGAATTAATAAATAACAATTTACTTGTAAAAACAAATACAAGTACAATTTTACTAAAAAGCATTCCACACGATGATTTTCCAACAATTCCAACTGTTGAAGGCGAAACTTTTTTAATTCCAAGTAAAAAATTTATTGATGGTCTTAAGTCGGTATATTATAGCGCTTCACTATCTGAAATAAAACCAGAAATTGGCAGTGTTTATATTTATCCAGAAGAAGATATGCTTGTTTTTGTTTCCACTGATTCGTTTCGTTTAGCCGAAAAGAAAATAAAAATTAAACAAAAACTTTCTTTTGGAGGTATCTTAATTCCTTATAAAAATATTGTTGAAATAATAAAAATTTTTGATGGGGTTGATGAGGATTTAAAGATAAGCCTACAAAAAAACCAGATTTCTTTTTTGGCAGAAAATATTTATTTAACCTCACGGGTTGTAGATGGGAATTTTCCAGACTATAAACAAATCATTCCAAACAATCCAACCACAAAAGCAGTTGTTTTAAAACAGGATTTTATTTCTTCTCTTAAAATTTCAAACATTTTTTCTGATAAATTTAACCAGATAGTTATTACTATAAAACCAAAAGAAAAAGTTTTTGAGATAGAATCTAAAAATGTAGATATTGGAGAAAATACCACAATGATCGCGGGTGCCCTTTCTGGAGAAAGCGTTACAGCAAACTTTAATTACAAGTATATTTTAGATTGTTTTCAGTCAACATCGGGGGATAGTTTAAGTTTAGAATTAAATGGAAATAATAAACCAATGATAATCAAGGGGGTTGGGGACTCTTCTTTTTTGTATTTAGTTATGCCAATGAACCACTAAAACACACCAGACAAGATGGACTATAATCATATAACAAACTTCCTTGATAAATTCAAAAAAATTCTTTTTCAAAGAGAGGAAATAAAAAATATTGTAACCAAAATAATTTCCGAAGAGATAAACTTTCCAGTCGAAAAAGATAAAATTAAAATAAAGAATGGAACTATTTTTGTAGAAGGATCTCCTATTTTAAGAAGTGAGATAATGATAAAGAAAAAACAAATCCTACTAAAAATCAAAAATTTTTTTCCGCAAGTAAATTTTTTAGATATTAAATAAAATTAGATGTTCGAAACTGAAAAAGATTTTTCACTTTCTCCAATATTTCCAAAAGAGTCAACTCCAATTACTTTTATTACATTTGTGTTTGAGAGGTCTGAAATTTCACCAAGAGATATTGTAAAGACAAAAGGGCTTGTCTTGAGTGATGTTAAGTAACTATTATTTACAAACAAATCTAATTTTGCCAACTGATTGGTATTAGTTGGGACAACAGATATTACCACCTTATCATTTTTTTGATATGTTTTATTTTCTACACCAAAAATTTCTAGAACGGGCTTAAGCTCGTTTGTGTGAACGGTATCAAAAAATGTTGGTTTGTTAAATTCGGTAACAAAAGGGTATTTGTATTTATTTGTATTCCACCAGTTTAAAACACCATATTCCCAGTTTTTATATTGAGAATCGCTGTTTCGAGCTGAAGTTTTTTCTTCTAGTGGTTTTTCTTTATCTATCCAATATAAAATAGTATGCACATTTGTAATTGAGTTTTCTTTTCTAAACTCTTCAGGGGTATTTTCGGTGGCAAGGCCACCAGAAATTGTATCAATAGTAAAAACATCCCCACCCTGCCAAAAACCACGAAGAATTGGAGGAATAGAATTATCAATAGGTTCTGGTTTGTCGAAATTTTCTACTGGGAGTTTTTTTAGAGCTTCTGTCATTACTGCGTTCCAAATAGGCCCTGCTAGGGCCGCCCCACCCTTTTTCATTGGTTTGTTATCATTGTTACCAACCCAGACACCAACAGCCACAGAAGGGGT
>CAZQOL010000057.1:0-4767 GCA_964595185.1 uncultured Candidatus Saccharibacteria bacterium
ATATTATAAATAAAGGCAATTTCTCTGGCTCCGAACTTGGGATGATGTTCGAATGAATATTATGGAGAGATAAGTATATTCCCTCCAGGAAGTTCACAATGTGCACAAGTTCACATTTTTACTTCTTTATTAATACAGATTTGTAAGCAAAATGCTTATTTCCACCACTTTCCCAACTTTCTTCTCTCCATGACATAATGCTGTCATCCCAACTATCTTCAGGAAAAAGACTTTTTAATTCTTTAAGTGTTGCTTTATGTAAAGTTTTATTCGCGGATTTTTCATTTTCAGAAAAATGTGTAATTGAATACAAACCTCCTTTTTTTAATTTTTCTTTTACTAATTCAGCAAATTTAGCTCTTTGTTCTTCTGTTTGAAAATAATGCGACATACCACAATCAATAATGCCATCAATGGAATCATTATTAAGTTTTTCTAATTCTTCAATTGTATTTCCATTTATGATTTCTGATTTCTTGTTCTCTCCTAACTTTAACTTCAATAAAACATTTTGAGCTTCATCC
The DNA here is from genome assembly GCA_964595185.1 of uncultured Candidatus Saccharibacteria bacterium. Taxonomy (GTDB): domain Bacteria; phylum Patescibacteriota; class Minisyncoccia; order Phycocordibacterales; family UBA9973; genus UBA8515. The sequence goes on from CAZQOL010000057.1 coordinate 525, forward strand.
CTTTCTATAGAAATAACCTTTCCGACACCTTGCTTAAGAGCCTCAATTGAATGGCGCCCTTCACCCGCTCCACAGTCAACAACAGTAGCTTGTTCTTTGTTTTGTAAATTTTCTAAAAGCTTCACAACTTCACCAGAAAGTTTAACTGCACATTCTCTTTCCATAGTTGGTATTTGAGAAATATTATTTTGCTTACCAATTTGTGGTTTTCCCTCGTTCATATTTTTATTATACACCAAAATTATTTAGGTTCGAACTTCTACTAACCTCCAAAAAATAATCATTATAATATATGGCTTAAAATTTTGCTCGCTTGGAGGGATAACTTACGAACTATAAAGTGGGATGAGATGTTTCCTAATCCGAGTGTATCATTGAGGGAGATTAGGTTTTTATTAAAAAAATAAAAAAGAACCCATCACGAATGATAGGTTCTCAGCAATTTATTCCACCCAAAGTTGGTTTAATGAAATGGAGATAAAGAGTAAAAAGCACTTTTAATTTCTTTATTCCATAATATCCTCTTGACGATACCACCTTTTTTTAATTTGCTTGAACTTATTGTTATAATCCACATAAATACAACAAAACTAAAAGCATGTTTATCGGGAAGAAAATAAAAAATGATAGTAAATACCGCGACAACAATAATAATAATAGAGATACCTATTACTGGTGTATTCATTCTATTCCGTCTTTTACTAATATGATATAAAACATCACGGATAAATACTATTGTAGGGATTATCGCTAACACAAGCGAACAGTAGAACAGAAAAGGAGCTTCTTCTGCCTTAAAATTAAAAATGATAAGGACAAAGAAAGCAATCCATAAAAAGAATAAAATTACATTTTTCATTTTTTTTGATTTTAATTGTGAATAAATAATTGAGTTAAATTGATTTTCTAAATCTCCATAAAGAGACTTAGAAAACCAATCTAACCTTCACAATAAAACCAAATATCAAAGAACTATACTACTATGTATAGTATAGCATAATAATATGCATTTGTCAATAATAAATAGCCTTATATAATAAGGTTATTTTTGAGGCTCCGAACTTGGGAGGATGTTCGAATTAGTATTATGGGAGATTAAAAAAAGAACCTCAAGTTTCCTAGGGTTCTTTTTAATACAATTGAATGTTAGTAGATTAATATTTACTTATCCCTCAACTCGATTTCGCTGGCAACTAATTCTTCAACTGTTGAAATCATAATTTCAACCTCTTCTTCTGTCGCAGTAATTAAATGAATACTCATTGCAAACAGAGAAGGAACGTCTTCCAGGCCTTCACAGAAATTGTGATTTGCGCGGTTTAAGTAATAATTGAATACTCCTGATAGCACAGAGAGGAATTCATCCCATTGAGGTTCAAGCCCCGAAAATGAAAATATTCTTCCTTCAAATTCAAAAAATATTGCACCAGGATATTCTTCGTTTTTAACATCCGCACTCTGACGGGAAGTTTTGTGTCCATCTTTAATGAAATCATTCAATCTTGTGGCTTTCTCGATTGAATTATACATATACCTGCTTCTTTTTTCTTTTGGAAAAATACCGCAAGCAATAAGATATTCCATTTTGGGTGGTAAGTCAGAAACGACTGGCTTAAAGACAGATAAATATCCACCCTTTGATTCACTGGTCGAGATTGCTACTCCATTTTTTAGAAGTATTTGGATTGCTTTTTCGACATAGTATTTGAACCACGATTGCTCATTTCCTCCACTTGAGAGATAAGATACTAACATAACTTTTTTGGTTTTTAGATTAGAAATTTGTTTATTTGATTAGTTGTCTCAATTCCCTATTATAGAAACTAAGATAACTAATCAAACACTAATCCTAAAAATTAAATTTGAAAGAACTATCAATTTGCATATGATATCATAATTTGTAGATTTGTCAACTTTGCTCCGAACTTGGGACGATGTTCGAATGAGTATTATAGACAAATAAACACCTGCTAGTAACCAGCAGGTGTTTCTGTTATCCGCGACTAGCGGTAGTGTCTTTTACTCTTAGAAAAAATGAGCATTGAAATATTCAATATACACAGGGCAGATAGGACAATTAATATCGTCCCTATAATCCACCATACATCAAACATATGTTTTGATATACTCCAACAAGCAAGACCGATAAATCCCATAAATGAAAAAACAAAATCAAGTTTATACTCTCTTTTGTATTGGTTTATGGATTTAATGTTTTGTGTTTGAAGATACTTATCCACATTAAAAAGTGGAAGAAAGAAGAAACATATTGCTGAAAAGAATATCACTAAGCCAATGAACTCTTTTCTTAGGAAAATTAAAGAAATATCATTTGGGCTTAAAATCAAAAAATCAGCAATAAAATAAAGGAAGGAGATAAACAAAAATACTTTTATGATTATCCCTAAAACAAAAGTAAAACTAATTTTTTCCATTTTTCTACATTTTTTAAGATCCAACAATTTTTTATTTAGAATAAACCGATCCCCCACAAGAAATCACGTAGTAAGAATACCCCTGAACAACTTCGACTTCATCGTAATCGGCTTCAGAGATTCTGAAACCAGCATCAAGTTTTTCTTTAATTTTACCTTTTGCGTAATCAGAAAATCCGTTAATTATTGAACGAAAATCGCTCGGTAAGTTATTTACCCAATCATTATTGTTAGACATATTTTTCCTTTCATTTTTTAATTTGTGAGTATTTTTCTTCACATTACTTCTAACTATCTGTAAAGTCAATAGGTTCGAACTTCTACTAACCTCCGAAAAATAACCATTATAAAATATGGCTTAAAATTTTGCTCCGAACATGGGATGATGTTCGAATGGCAATTCAATACAAATGAAAAACCGCTAGCGATAGCAGGTCTTTCTGTTATCCGCATAGCGGTTGTTTATTGCTTTTTACTTTCCCATATATAGATACTAAGACCGACTATAAAAATATAAATTGACAGCCTCAATATGGTTATAACTATTACTTGGGAGAGCGATGAGTTTTTGATTTTACTTCCGTCTGCGAAATGTTCCTTTAGGGGTCCAAAACTCCAATATTTACTTTGACTTTTCCGTTCATAATTCCAAAAACGGTAGATTGAACTTTGTAATCCTAATGACTGCATCCATTTTGGTGTTTCAATAATTTCCCCTACTTTTTCATCGCGCCAACCAGGGGTTCTGGCTGGTCGATCGTAATGTCTGACGTAAACTTTTTTTACACCTAAAATTGGGTCAAACAGACTTTCATATACAATTTCGGAGAGTTCATTCCTGTTCGATTTATGGAACATGGCGGGTTCGTAATTTTCGGTATACTGATAAGCTTCGTAAACGCAAAAGCTCATGAATGATACCAGAATCAGAGTTGCGATAATTCTTTTTTTTGTCCTCATTTTTTTTATTTTTAATGGTTGTTTTTAGTGATTTTATTAAGTTTTCTCAATTTTCGTAAAAAACTAAGAGAACCTAATAAAACCTAACAATCAAATCAAAAGTATCAAAGAACTATATTACTCTGTATAGTATAGCATAATAGTGTGTATTTGTCAATGATAAATACCCTTATATAATAAGGCTAAATTCATTTGCTCCGAACATGGGACGATGTTCGAATTAGTATATTAGACAAATAAAAAGACTGGAAGCATATAAACAACCAGTCTTTTATTCAATCTATTCATTTATATATTAAATTAAGAATGTAGTATTCTAAATATAAAAGTACTAAACTAATTACAATCAAAGTTTCACCCATTAAAATCCCTGTAAAAAGTAAGCCATTTGACCAAGGTAAGTTGTCAACAAAAATAATAAAAACTGAAAATATAAATCCCAACACTATTCCTGCTAATGGAATAATCGTAAGGATAAATTTCAAGTTTGTTAAACTTCGCTTAAACCTGCCTATTTTTTTGGTGATTCTTACAGAAAAAAAGAAAAAAGCTTCGAGAATAAAAAGAGGAGGAAAAGTTAAAAGTAAAATTTTCCAACTTTCTGATTCATAATCACCATAGTGTGCATAGCCCACTATTTTCCATGTTTCTTCCCAGTTTGATGATAAATACTTTATATAAAAGTACCCAATACATAAAAGGACAAAGAGGATCCCAACAGACCACATGGATCTACGAGACAGATTCGTGATTGTTTTCATATTTTGAAGAATTTAAGTGACTACTTTTTTTCTTTCACATTACATTTTTCAATTTGTAAAGTCAATAGGTTCGAACTTCTACTAACC
>CAZQOL010000058.1:0-4742 GCA_964595185.1 uncultured Candidatus Saccharibacteria bacterium
AACCTACATCGACGGCTTAGAAGTCCGCAGTTCTATCCATTGAACTACAGGGGCATGGAATTGGAAATAGACACTGTGCGCGATGAGGGACTTGAACCCCCGACCTTCCCGGTGTAAACGGGTTGCTCTACCAACTGAGCTAATCGCGCAATTACTATTGGTATACTAGCATATTTAAGCCAAAATTCAATCCTTTTTAAAGACTAGGGTCTTGATATGATTTTATCCCCTCTTTCGTTTCTTTTTGAATTAACAATTTATCTGCGAAAGATTGTCTGACTTCTTCCAAAAGTTTTTCATTTACCGTCACAACTTCTTCGTCTTCTATTGGAACCACTTGGTATATCTGTTGATTTTTAATTTGATACATTAAATAAAAACTTAATAATATCAAAAGAAATACTAATGCAAAGAAAATATTAATTAAATATCTCCAGTGTTCATGTAGATTTAATTCATCGAAAGAAATAAATTTTGTTGCTTTATTTTTTATTTTAGTAAAAAAATCATTCATATAATTAATCCAATTTTAAAATATTAAAGGTAAGATCTGCTTGCCAAGTCGGAACTTCTAAATTTTTAAGATTTTCATCTTTATTGAAATTTATCTCTTTGTTATAATAAACTCTTGTGACATCTATTCGATATGGAATATTTTCTAAAATTATGACTGTTTTCGTTACTTGATCAAAATCCCCAGTAATAGAAAGTTGAAATTCAATTCTATCTGTTAATTTTTCTGGAACATTTATTTCTTTAACGGTTATTTTTGATCCGATATCTGCTCCAAGACTTTCTAAATAATTAACAAAGGTGTCAATTTTTTTAGTATCAACAAAATAATCATTCACTGAACTCTGCAGTTTTATTATTTCAGCACTTTTTTCAGAAAACATTGTTATTTTCTCTTTCATTTTAACTTTTTCTTGAAGCGAGATAATAGACATGGAAGTATTTCTATTTTTATCCTTTATTATTTTAAGAAAAAAAACAAAAGAGGCAATCACTAGCAGCGCCGCAAATATTGAGAGAATAAATTTAAAAGTTGTAGTTTTTCTATCCATCATAATTTTATTTAAGCTTCATTAAAATATTAAAATCAAGATCATTCTTTCCAATAAAATTTGATATTGGTAGGTCAACCTCTTCATACTTTGATGTATTATCGAGCGCCGTTTTAAAATTACGCAAATCATCGCGACTCTTTGCCACCCCATTAACTTCAATTGTTGGCTTTCCTTCTGTTCCTTTTATATATAAAATCTGAGAAAAAATTATTCCTTTATTTCTGGCAGATAATACCTCGTCCAAAATATTCTTGCCAAATTGTAAATTATTTTTTGTCTTGTTTAAAATAACAATTTTTGAATTTATATTTGGAATTAGTTTATCAGTATCATTCTCTACTAATCCAACATTCTCTTTATTAAATATTTCAATTTTTTCATTAGTGATATTTTCTTGTAATTTAGAAAGAAAATATGATGGAACTAATAAAAAGATAGCAAGCAACCCAACAAGCGTAACTAAATTAAAAAATATTGTTGAAAACCTCATCCAATAATCTTTACATAGAGCCTTTTTTTCTTTTGTTGGTAAAATATTTATTATTGATTCAGCCCTCTCTAAATAATTTCCCATAGCAAGACCTAGAACCGTCGCGTATCCCAATGATTCTTCAAATGTCATCTTTGGAATAATATTCTTGGTGTTTAAAATATTTATCCAAACATTTGCATTTTCGACTTTTATTTTTAAACTCGATTCTAGATATTCAGCTAACCCTGTCAAATTTGCATCTCCTCCACAAAGGATGATATGGCTTATTTGTTCATTTTTTGATGTATTGTGATTATCCCAATAAATAAATTGTTTATTGAGTTCATCTCTTAAAACTGAAATTCCATTTAAAATAGCAGAAAAAATATCTTCAACTTTTGTCGTTGTGTTTAATCCATATTCTTGTTTCTTTTTTTCTGCTTCTTCAAAAGAGATTGAATAGGTTTTTGCAATCATATTCGTTAGATCAACTCCTCCGATCGATAGGGTTGTCGTCAAAAAGATACGCCCATTTTGGTAGATAGAAACTCCGGTTCTTGCATCTCCAAAATCGACAATCATAACAGGGGCCGTCTCACCAAATGGGACAACTGCTCTCGCAATTGCCTGCGCTTCAATTTCAAAAGCAACTGGTGTTAGCCCGGCTTTGTTAAAGACCGAGATATAACTTTCTATAACTTCACTCGAGATTGAGACAACTTCAAGGAGTATATTTTGACCATCGTCACGAATTACATCATAATCAAAAACAACATCGAGAGCATTAAGTGGAATATATTCTTCTATTTGAAGAAGGATTACATCTCTTAGGTCTTCATTTTCTGTCTTTGGTACTGTCAGTGTAAAAAGATAAATCTGTTCTTCCGGCAAAGAGACTCTAATAAAATGAAGATTATTTTTTTCTTTAATCTTTTTTAAAATACTAACAAGATTTTCTTCTTTTTCTATTTTACCGGAAACGATCACCCCTTCTGGAATTTTTTCCTTACCATATTTTCCAAGAGTAATTCCTGATGGATTTTTAATTAACTCCCCATATTTTATTGATTGGTCAGAAATATCAACTGCAAAAGAATTCATTGCTAAATATGTAGGAGTAGGAAAATAGTGACTAAATAATTTTTTCATTACTATTTTATTATACGATAATAATCAATTATATAAAAGGCCCTAGTTTGATTTACTAAATTTGTAGCGTATCATTTTAATAATTATTGGCACAAACGACAAAACAATTATCAAAAAAGCAATCGGAATAATATATACATCTGGGTTTGGAATAAGATTTCCTAAAAAATAACCTAAAAGTAGCATCCCTGAAACCCAAAATACTCCCCCAAATATATTGTAAGAAATAAAAGTGGGATAATGCATCCTCCCAATTCCTGCAACAATGGGAGCAAAAGTTCTGATGATTGGAACAAAACGGGCAATTATTATCGTTGATTTGCCGTGTTTTTCATAAAAAATTTCTGCATCATATAAACGTTTTCTTTTAAAGAAAAACCCTTCATCTTTATCAAACAATTTTCTTCCATATTTATGGCCAGTCCAATATCCTATGCTATCGCCTAAAATTGCAGCAATAATACAACCAATCAATAAGACTTCAATACTAAAAAATCCTTGGGAAGCAAAAATTCCAGCCGTAAACAATAATGAATCACCGGGGAAAAAGAAACCAAAAAATAATCCGGTCTCAGCAAAAACAATCAGGATGATTCCTATCACTCCTACGGCTTTAATAATGATAATTGGATCAAGCATTTTTAGTTAGGTTCTAGTGATTAGTGAATAGTGACTAGTGAATACGAGCACCAGGTGTAACTTCAACTTCAGGAACAAGAAAAACTGGTTTACCATCTAATCCATCTACAGCCATGAGCATGCCGTTACTTTCATAACCTTTTATTTTTCTTGGTTCTAAATTTACAATATATAAAACTTGTTTGTTTATCAAAACACTTGGATCAGGATAATATTCTTTTATCCCAGAAACTATCTGCCTTAAAACTTTGTTCCCCTCTTCGTCTATTTCATTGAAGTCTATTTGGCAACATAAAAGTTTATCAGTCTCAGCAATTGCTTCGACTTCTTTAATTCTTCCAACCCTTATATCCATTTTTTTAAATTCCTCATAAGATACGTACTCCATTTTTTAAGTATATCATAAAAATTTTTAATTAATGTTAAAACTATTGTGCTCAAATTAATAACTCTGATTCTTTCTGTCCAGATATCTCTGCAAAATCAAGGCGGCGGCGGAGTCGTCTATTTTTTTATCACCAGACTTTTTTTCTTGACGAGCATTATTTTCTTTTTTCCCATCATTCCCCCTTGCAAAAACTGACGTCATAAATTCTTTTTCAAAATATATTGGCAGCTCAAGTTCAGACTCTAAATTTCTTTTAAATTCTTCAATGCTACCCATAATTTTATTAGGAACTCCTGAAAGGTCGTGAGATTCACCGAGAATAATAGCTGAAATTTCTTCAACTCCACATATATTATGAATAGTATCCACAAGTTCCATGTCATTTTTTATAATTTTATATGGAAAAGCAATCATCCCCTCTTCGTCAGAAAGCGATAAACCCACTCTTTTAGAACCATAATCAATCCCTAAGTATTTCATATAAATTTAATGCGTTGCCACTAGAAACTAGCAACTAGAACCTAATTTAATATTACCACAATTGCTCAAAAAAGTTATTTTTGTTAAAATTCATATATTATGACAAACACATTTTTGAAGGATAATATATGGCTTTTTATTATTTCGGTCGTTTGGGTTTTACCATGGAAAGGTTATGCGCTTTGGACCGCCTCACAAGCAAGAAACAAAAGATGGTTCATCGCTCTATTAATCATCAACACTTTTGCAATTTTGGATATCTTTTATCTCTTTTATATCGCTAAAAAAACTCCTAGCGACATTACCAAAGTTTTCAAATCAAAAATCTAAAAACAAAAATGAGCCATCAGGCTCATTTTTGTTAATCCTCAAAAAACTTGAAAAAAAGACCAAAATAAAGTAATGTATATTCGGAAGCGTGGCTGAGTGGTTTAAGGCACTTGTCTTGAAAACAAGGGACCGTTTACGCGGTCCGTGAGTTCGAATCTCACCTCCTCCGCCAACACAATTTAGTATCGGAGTCAACTCACTTGCCTGAGCAAGTAGT
>CAZQOL010000059.1:0-4655 GCA_964595185.1 uncultured Candidatus Saccharibacteria bacterium
AAACAAAAGAAAAAACTTTTACATCCAGATACAAGCCACTACAAAGAGTTTGCTATATAGTTGGGGATGAGATAAAAACTTTTGATATCAAGAAAATGCTGAAGCAATAGACTTTTGTATGGCTTTGCATTTTTCGAAGATGTATTCTCTTGGTGTAGTTTTTACGCAGCCATAGGGAGAAATACGTGTCCTGTGGAGTAAGGGTTAGTGAGCTAGATTACTTGGTCTAAAAGTGGTACAGTTTTGGTAATTATATGCAAGATTACTTGAATGAAATTGCTGAATACTATAAAGACGAGAATAGCTCTGAGCATTCTTACCGTACTTCTTTTGAAAATTATTTAAAGTCTATTTTTCCAAGAGATAAAGGATATTTTACGCAACAGGATCAAAGAGCAATTAAGGGCAATAAGCCTGATTTTATAATTCTAAAAAATAACATTCCTGTTTTGTATATTGAAGTTAAGAAGGTTGGTGAAGATTTGGATAAAATAGAGAAATCAGATCAAGCAGATCGATATTTTGGGTATAACAATTTTATTATTAGCGATTATGTAAATTTTAGATTTTTTAGAAATGGTCAAAGATATGGTGAGGAGATTTCACTTGCGAAAATTGATAAAAAGAATAAGGATCTTATCTCTGATAGTGGAAATCAAATTAGTCTTTCAAAAACAATAATTGATTTTACTCTTTCACATAAAGAACCAATAAAATCAGGTGCTCATTTAGCGAAAATAATGGGAGGTAAGTCACGCAGAATACGTGATAATGTAAATTACTTTTTAAGTAAGGAATCTGAATCAAACGTTGAACTTCAAAATGTATACGATGCCATTAAAAAAATGCTTGTGCATGATCTTTCACTGGAATCATTTGCTGATATGTATGCTCAGACTCTCGTTTATGGTCTGTTTGTTGCTCGCTACCATGATGATTCATCTGATACTTTTTCTCGCCAAGAAGCAAGGGATCTTGTACCTGCTTCAAACCCATTTTTGCAGCATTTTTTTGATCACATAGCCGGACCTAATTTTGATAGGAGGTTGAGTCATATTGTGGATGAACTTTGCGAGGTGTTCCAACACGCTAATACGAAAAAGCTTGTTGAAGAATACATGGAAGATGCAGACCCCATCATTCATTTTTATGAGGATTTTCTTAAGGAGTATGATCCGGAATTACGTAAGAAAATGGGGGCATATTATACTCCATTACCTGTGGTTAATTTTATTGTTCGTTCAGTTGATCAAATTCTTAAAAGGGATTTCGGGTTGTATAATGGTCTTGCAGATACAGAAAAATTATCTAATGGTAAGCACCGTGTTCAAATTTTAGATCCCGCAACTGGTACTGGCACATTTATTAGTAGAACAATTCGTGTTATTTATGAAAATCTAAAGAATAGGGGTCAGGAAGGTAGCTGGCCTGCGTACGTGCATAATGATTTACTGCCAAGACTTTTCGGTTTTGAACTTATGATGGCTCCTTATACTATTGCTCATTTGAAATTGAGTTTAGCTTTCAAGCAAACAGGATTTTGGAAATTTCACAGGAGATTGGGTATATACCTAACCAACTCCCTTGATAATTCTGAAAATGATTTATTCTCAACCTCATTTGGTTTTGCTGACAGTATTGCACAAGAGGCAAGAGAAGCATCTATAATTAAAACAGAAAATCCAATAATGATTGTAATAGGGAACCCTCCATATAGTGGAGAAAGTTCAAACAACTTTGAAAGTGCGAATCGCTTAATTGATAAGTATAAATTTGAACCAGGGGGGCTTGTAAAACTTAAGGAAAGAAATCCTAAGTGGCTCAATGATGACTATGTAAAATTTATCGCCTTTGCAGAAGGTTTGATTGAAAAAAATGAAGAAGGTATTTTAGGTTACATAACCAATCATGCATATTTGGATAATCCAACCTTTAGAGGTATGAGATGGAAATTGGCAACTACATTTAGTGAAATCTATATAATTGATTTACATGGCAATGCAAAGAAAAAGGAAGTTTCACCAGATGGCACCAAAGATGAAAATGTCTTTGATATTATGCAAGGTGTTTCTATAATTATTGGTGTTAAAAAGAAGGGTTATATTGGAGTTGCTAATGTGTATCATGCAAGTTTGTATGGTAAAAGAGATATTAAGTTTGAAAATTTAAATAGTGAAATTAAATATAAAAAAATTGATTTAGATGATAAGTACTATTTCTTTTTACCTAAAAATACAAATGGTAAGGAGGCGTATGATAGCGGTTTTGCCATAAATGAAATTTTTAATGAGAGTAGTGCGGGTATAATTACTGGTGATGATAATCGTTTCATCAAGTTCAATAAAGAAGATTTTAATCAAGTAATAAATACCAATAGTATAAATAAGTACATGTGGAGACCTTTTGATTTTCGTTTTATAAGTTATGACCAAGAATTGATAGCTAGGTCTAGAATAAAAGTAATGAAACACATTCTTAATCAAAATAATATAAGTATTACTTTTACCAGAGCTGATCAAGGTGCTAAACATTATTCACATGTTTTTGTTTCAAATATCTTGACTGATGGTCATTTGCATCCTGGTCTAGCTTATGTTGCACCACTTTATATAAACTTTAATGGTAAGTTGTGCTCAAATATTAATGAAGATATTGCTAAAGAATTTGAAAAAATAGTTGGTCCTGTTATTCCAGAAGATATTTTGGACTACATCTATGCTGTTCTGCATTCACCTTCATATAGAGAAAAATACAATGAGTTTCTGAAGATAGATTTTCCAAGAGTTCCATATCCAGAAAATAAAGGATACTACGAAAAATTAGTTATTTTAGGTAAGGAATTGAGATTATTGCATTTATTTGAGTCCTCTAAATTGAATCAAATCATAACAACCTATCCATCAACCTTAGGTGAGAATGTTGTAGAAAAAGTTGTATATAAAAAAAGTAATGTTTATATAAACAAAGATAAGTATTTTGGGAACATCTCAGAAAACATTTGGAATTTTTACATTGGTGGACATCAACCAGCACAAAAATGGTTAAAAGATAGAAAGGGTAGAGAACTAACAAATGAAGATATTGAACATTATCAAAAAATTATAGTTGCTCTAGTAGAGACAGATCGAATTATGAAAGAAATTGATAGTATTATTAAATACTAATTGAGCGACATATGTATAATGTTGGGGTTCCCCAACATTATACATATGTCGCTAGAATATGTCAATAGCACAAAGGTAAAAAGTTGTGTTGCAATAAGTAATTTGGATATTGATCGAAGTGATATAATAGAATCCATAGAGTTGTTGCTTAAGTATATCAAAAAAAGGTGCAAAAATAAAAAATAATGCTGAAAGATTTATCAAAAGAAGAATGCGAAACAAAACAAAAGGCAATTGATTTTGCAAATGAGAATAAGGTGGTTATTGCTAATGAAACTGTTAGAACAGATATTTATTTACCAGAAGAAAATCCAGTATCAGTATTTATGGCAGGTTCTCCTGGTGCCGGTAAAACTGAATCATCAAAAAACCTAATTAAAAATTTTTCTAAAAAAGATAGTCAGATTTTACGCATTGATCCAGATGAATTAAGATCGAAAATACCTGGCTATAATGGACGTAATTCATATTTATTTCATGCTGCAGTATCTACCTTGGTAGCTAGGATTCATGATCTTGCGTTAAAAAATAATCAAAGTTTTATTTTTGATGGTACGTTTTCTAATATAGAAATGGCAAGGGAAAACATTCAACGTTCTCTTAAACGAAAAAGATTTGTCCAGATACTCTATGTTTATCAAGACCCTATACAGGCATGGAGTTTTGTTCAAAAAAGGGAGTTATTGGAGGGAAGAAGAATAGAAAAGCAACATTTTATCAATCACTATTTTTCTGCAAGAGATAGTGTTAATATATTAAAAAAAGAATTTGGCGATAAAATAAAAGTTGATCTGTTGGTTAAAAACATTGATGGTTCTGATCATTATTATAAAGAAAATATTGACATAATTGACAATTATGTTCCTGAGGTGTACACTGTAGAATCTTTAAACAATGTGTTACAATAAATTAACGATAATGTTTTTAAATATTTTTTTAAAGAGTAAAAGAAAAGATTCTGATTTTTCTAAATTTATTAGAAAAGCTTCTTCTCGTGAAAAAAAGAAGGTTTTTATGAATGTATTAGAAAAAGCAACCGAAGATCAAAGGAGAGTTATAATTTCTACCAAAACAAAAACTGCCTAAAGGCAGTTTTTGTTTTGGTAAGTAGATCTTTAATTTAAATAAAAAATAATTTGATATAATAAAATTCATGAATGATATAGAAGTTTGTCCTATTTGTAGGAGACCGTATAGCGATAAGAATCCCAAAGTTCAATATCACTTACAGTATGGACCCGTGCCAAAATTTATATACGCTTGTAAATCATGTAATCATGCAGAATGGCTATCTAGACATTGGACTAGACATTTAAAACCTTGGCAGTGGTACAAGATAAGACTAGTTAGAAAATTTGGAAGAGAGTATAAGCATATGATTCACTAGTTTTTTAATTATACAGTGAACTGTAGTTCACTGTATAATATAAGGGTGGGTAAAAACAGGGTAATTTTTCATATGGATGGGGATGCCTTTTTTGTCGGATGCGA
>CAZQOL010000060.1:0-2405 GCA_964595185.1 uncultured Candidatus Saccharibacteria bacterium
CACCGTCTCCGCAAATACAAAAATAAGTCCAACTTTACGTTGGACCATTTTTGTCTGAGGGAACGGATAAATAATTATATAGAAACCAAAGCTCCTCCTTTACCTTGCCACTCTATTATTCCCCCTATACTTTTAGCTTTACTAAATCCTAACTTTTTCATTATTCTCAATTTCCATCAATCGATTATATTTACAAACACGTTCTCCTCTAACTAAGGAGCCTGATTTAATTAGCGGGCAATGAAGTCCAACAGCAAGGTCGGCGATAAATGTATCTGTCGTTTCTCCCGATCTATGAGAAACAAAAGGAGACCAGTTTTGTTTTTGCGTCATTAAAATTGCATCAACGGTCTCACTAACTGTTCCGATTTGATTTAGTTTTATTAAAACAGAATTAACGGCATTTGTCTTTACAGCTTTTTCGATTCTTTTTATATTTGTAACTAAAAGATCATCCCCCACAACTTTTATTCTATCCCCAAGCTTTTTTGTCATCAGAGCAAATCCATCCCAATCATCTTCAGATAGTCCGTCTTCAATTAACATAATTGGATATTTAATAACTAATTCCTCATACCAATTGATAAGCTTTTCGGAATCCAATTCCTTAATTTCTCCATTTATCTTTAATTTATAATTTCCATTTTCATAAAAACTCGAAGCCGCACAATCCATTCCAATTTTAACTTCGTCAGTATTGTATCCTGCTTCCTTTATTGCTTCTACCATCAAATCAAGGGCCTCCTCGTTTGATTTAAGCTTAGGAGCAAAACCTCCCTCATCACCTACACTTACAGTCTGTCCATTTTTTGTTAAAATTTTTTTCAAAGTATGAATTATTTCTGACCCCACTTGAATTTTTTTTGTGATAGACGGAAATCCAATAGGAGCAAGCATAAATTCTTGAATGTCCAATCCACTATCTGCATGTTTTCCCCCATTGATAATATTAAACATTGGTTGAGGAATTTGAAAATCATTACTGCCAATCAAACTTCCTAAATATTCATATAGTTCCATTCCATTTTTTGATGCACCTGCACGAGCAAAGGCCATTGAAACACCTAAAATGGCATTGGCTCCAAGTTTTGATTTATTCTCTGTTTTATCTAATTTTATCAAAAAATCATCAAGCTCTTTCTGACTAAAATCTTTACCTATTATATTACTAGCTATTTCATTGTTTACATTCCCGACAGCTTTCAGAACCCCAAGACCGTTATATCTATCTTTATCACCATCCCTCATTTCCAAAGCTTCATGAACTCCAGTACTTGCGCCCGAAGGAACCAGAGCAACCGCTTTTGTCCCATCTACTTCAATAGAAACTTCGACAGTTGGATTTCCTCTTGAGTCTAGTATTTCCCTGGCTAAAACTGACGTAATCTTAAATTTATCGTTAATCATTTGTTTTATAATTTAAAAGCTAGTTAATAAACAACCTATAGTACATATGATAACAGAAAAAAGAAAACAAAAGCAAATATCTCAATTTATTTAAATTATTAATAACTTAAGAGTCTATCTATATTTTTATTAACTATGATATAATTATAACCATGCAAGAAGAAATAGAAAAGTTAAAAGCGGAAAACGAAAATCTTAAAAAAATAAATGAAAACAAGTCTGATATTATTTCAATTACTTCTCATCAGCTTAGGACTTCATTGTCAGCTTTAAAGTGGATATTTAAAATGTTCATTGATGAAGATGTTGGAAAATTAACAAACGAACAAAACGAACTTATTCAAAAAGCATACAATAGCAACGAGCGTATGCTAAACCTAGTCAACGATTTACTTACTTTAAACCATACAGATGAATCTCTTTTTGTTTTTAATTTTGAGAAGATAGACTTTCTATATCTTGTGGAACAAACTTTATTCGAATTTTCTGGTGAAACCAACAAAAAAGAAGTTGAATTAATTTTTCTTAAGCCTGAAACCCCTTTACCCCCTATTAACTGCGACACAAAATTAATGCGTGTTGTTTTACAAAATTTAATTGAAAATGCAATTAAATATAGCAATAAAGACGGAAAGGTTTTTATCTCCCTTAAACAAAAAGAAAACTTTATAATTATCTCGGTCCATGACGCCGGAATTGGAATAAATGAAGAGGATAAAAATAACATTTTTCAGAAATTCTACCGAGCCTCGAATGCCAAAGAAAAAGATAGCGTGGGCTCTGGCTTGGGATTATTCACGGCCAAAAAGATAGTCGAAAAACACAATGGGACAATATGGTTTGAAAATGCCAATGGTGGGGGTACAACCTTCTTTGTTTCATTGCCTATTATTTAATTAGTATGATATAATATCTAAATTATGAAAAAAGTATTAATAGTTGAAGACGATAGTTTCTTACAGGGGCTTGAGGCAAAAAAACTTGCAAAAAGTGGTTTT
>CAZQOL010000060.1:2415-4558 GCA_964595185.1 uncultured Candidatus Saccharibacteria bacterium
TGCATCAACAGGCGAAGAAGCAATGCAAAAGATAACTGAACCTGATATTAATATTATCCTTCTCGATTTAATTTTACCGAATTATGATGGGTTTGAAATCCTGAAAAAAATTAGAAGTATAGAGAAATTAAAAAATATACCGGTAATTGTCTTTTCAAATTTATCAGAAGAAAAAGATGTTAAAAAATCAAAAGAACTAGGAGCAACAGATTTTATGGTTAAATCAAATTTCACCCTCGATGAATTGATACAGCGGATAAATTCTATCTTAAAATAAAAAATGAAAGAGTTAGATAAAACAAAAATAATAATACTTCTTATTATTTTTGTTGCTATTGGTGGGATTATCCTCTATGGAGATGACACAAAAAATAACTTTTCTCCACTTGATTATGTATTTAAACACTAACATCGAATCTTTTTTTCGAATAAATATTAACCAGAAAAAAGCACTCTCCAAATTGGGGATAAATACGGTGCGTGATTTATTGTATTATTTTCCAAATCGTTACACTGACATCAGTAAATTTAGCCACATAAATACATTAAGCGACGGTGACCAAGCTACTGTCGTTGGTGTAATTTCAAATTTAAAAACAAAAAAAGGATTTAAAAGCAAGATCCCAATGGGACAAGCAACTATTTCTGATCTAACTGGTAAAATAAATATTATATGGTTTCATCAGCCGTATTTGGCCAAAATATTGAAAGAAGGTTCAACTGTTCGTGTCACTGGAAAAATTTCAAATAGCCAAACATATGGCCTAACATTGACAAACCCTGAAATAAATAAAGAGGACATATTGCCTATTGATTTACACGACTCATTATTCCAAAAAAATGAAACTGGTAAAGAACAATATGGTTATCCAATTTACGGAGAGACAAAAGGTATTACTTCTAAATGGATGTATCATGCTATAAATAAAATACTCAAAAATGATGAATTTAAAAATATCCCTGATTATCTAAATAAAGAAATACTAGATAAATATAAATTACCCTCTCTTCACACGGCCTTAGTCTGGATACATTCCCCTTTAAAAAAGGAACATGCTGAAATTGCTCGGAAAAGATTTGCTTTCGAAGAAGTCTTTTTTATTCAACTAGCTCGCCAACAAGAAAGAAAAAAATATGAGGAGTTATTTTCATATAAACTAATTGTTAAAGATAACGATATAAAAGATTTTGTATCGAGATTTCCATTTAAACCAACTCAAGCTCAAACAAATACAATAAAAGCAATCTTAGAAGATTTAAAGAAAGATAAACCCATGTCGCGACTTGTTGAAGGAGATGTCGGCTCTGGAAAAACATTTGTGGCAGCGACAATTGCGTATGCTGTTATAAAAAACAGACCAGCCGGACAATCATTTGGAAATTTACAAGTTGCCTATATGGCTCCGACAGAAGTTTTAGCCACCCAATTATTTGAAAATTTTACTCAGTATTTCGAGCATACTGGTATCTCTATCGCTCTTATAACTTCTTCCGGTTGCCGAAAATTTCCTAGCAAAAGTGCTGGTTGGGAAAATGGAAAACAAATAAAAACTTGGACTCCCATCGCTCGCAATCAACTTTTGAAATGGATTAAGAATGGTGAAATCCCAATTGTAATTGGAACTCATTCTCTAATTTCCAAATCAGTGGAATTTGAAGATTTAGGTCTTGTCATAATAGATGAACAACACCGATTCGGCACAAATCAAAGAATGAAGTTGGCTAAAAAAGAAGGGCACTCTCCACATTATCTTTCCATGACCGCTACACCTATCCCTCGAACACTAGCCTTAACTATTTACGGGGATTTGGATCTCTCAATCATTGACGAGATGCCACAAGGGAGAAAAAAAGTTATTACCGAAATCATTCCAGAAAATAAAAGGGCTCAGGCCTATGAAAAAATTAAAAAAGAATTAGAAAATGGAAGACAAATGTATGTTATTTGTCCGAAAATTGAGAACGAGGAGGAGGTCGGATATAGTGTTTCAGGAAGCTCTGCGCAGCGCGACGGCGCGAGCAAAGAAATTTTCCAGCAGGAAAATATTCGTGCTGACGGAAATACTATATCTGACCTCCGGGCAGTTACGAGTGAAGCTAAGAGATTAAAAAAAGATATTTTTCCAAATTATAATATCGACAT
>CAZQOL010000061.1:0-4355 GCA_964595185.1 uncultured Candidatus Saccharibacteria bacterium
TAGAGGCGATAATTTTGCGCGAGTATACCAATCTTTCGGAAATTCTTTTCCGCAGTCAGTCATATACTTACCACCAAAAACTCCCATTGAAAGCATCTGTTTCGGACTTAAATCGGGGTTGAAATCTTTATTAAAATTTTTACCAATCGGTGCAACTAATTCATACTTATAACCCTTTTGCATCTTGTCATTTACAATGACAATCTTTTTTCTAAATTTAAAACCCATAAAATTTTATTTTTGCATTAAATTCATTAGAGGGGCTAAGGCCTCACGGTGCTTCATAATCTCAGCCTTGTATTTACCCATAACAAGGACAGCAGCATACTGTTCTCCTAATCCACCTTTTTTCTTTTCTTCAATCTCTTTTGTGATCTTTTCAAAAAGCTCTTTAACTTCTTTATTTGATTCCAAAGCTTTTAAACTTTCGGCAATTTCTGGGTTTGCTTCTAATTGAGCAGCAATCTCATCGGCCTTATCTGATGAAACTCCTTTTAAGCGAAGAGCTTGTTTGGTTATAAATTTTTTAAATCCCATCCCATACTAAATTCTAATATTATTTATTGTATTAAAATTGTTTATATTGATATAAATTACGACAACTTTTAATATTTTAACATAAAATATGCTAGAATGCGAAGTATGAAAATTATTGTAATTCTCGGGCAAACTTCTACTGGTAAAAGTGATTTTGCGGTCGAAATCGCTAAACTCATCAACGGTGAGATTATATCTGCTGACTCACGTCAGGTTTATAAAGGTATGGATTTGGGAACTGGAAAAATCACTAAAAAAGAAATGCGTGGTGTGCCTCACCATTTGCTTGATGTTGTTTCCCCCACCAAAATTTTTTCAGCCAGTGATTTCCAAAAATTAGCAACTCAAAAAATCAATGAAATTTTCTCCAGAGGAAAAGTTCCAATCATTTGTGGAGGAACAGGTTTTTATATTGATTCTATTATTAATAATTCCATTTTCCCATCCGTCCCTCCCAATAAAAAACTACGATCTAAACTTGAAAAACTTAGTTTAATTCAATTAAATCAATATTTAAAAAAATTAGATCCATCTCGATTTGAAACAATAGATAAAAATAATCCCGTTCGTCTTATCCGAGCAATTGAAATAGCTCAAGCTCTTGGTAGTGTCCCTAATTTCTCTGCTAAAACTTTACTCACGAAAAATAAATATGATGTTTTAAAAATTGGATTAACTTTACCACCTGAAATTCTGAAGGAAAGAATTAAAAAACGCCTACTTGCTCGTCTTAAAAAAGGGATGATTAAAGAAATTGAAAATTTACACAAAAATGGATTGTCTTGGAAACGAATGGAAGCCCTTGGTCTTGAATATAGATATGGAGCATTGTATTTACAAAACCTGTCTCGCCGAGCTAAGGCGGATAAAATGAAAAAATTCACCCCGTCACTCGCGAGTGACAGGGTAAATATGATTGAAAAAATCCAAACTGAATCATGGCACTATGCCAAGCGTCAGAAAACATGGTTTAAACGTGACCCAAATATAATTTGGATAGACCAGACGAAAAATACCGATAAAAATATTATATTAGAGAAAATTAAGAAATTTTTGAAATAATTAACTTATTTTAAAGGGGTTAAAATTTGTATTATTATCATAATAATCTTCATTTTCTTTTTCTTTTAGAAATTTAACGATCTTATAAGTGATTGGAGTAAAAGCAACCTCAATCATCGTCTTAAAAATATAATTTGAAATTATTAATGTTAACAATAAATGCCCTGGCAAAATACCCCAAAAAGCAATCAAAATAAAAATAGTACTATCAATCAATTCCCCTACCAGTGTGGACCCAATAGTTCTTGCCCAAAGCATTTTGCCCTTAGTCCATATTTTCATCTTGGCTAAAATAAATGAATTAGAAAATTCACCAAAACCATATGCCACTAAGCTGGCCAAAATTATTCTTGGAGTCATTCCCAAAATTAAATCATAAGCCTCTTGATTCCCCCACTCGGGCGCAGACGGCAACACCCCCACAATCATAAATACTAATGACATCAATAGGGCCATAAAAAATCCTAACCAGATCACTTTTCGGGATCTTTTATAACCATAAACTTCTGTCAAAATATCTCCGAAAATATAACTAAGAGGAAAAAGCAAAGTTCCACCATCAAAAGTGAACCATTTTAAATCTATTATTTTTGTTGAAGCTACATTAGAAATTAATAAAACTGAAACAAAAAATATGCCAATTGTACCTAAATATTTATAATTTTTCTGCATAAAATAAATGGCGGGCGATGGAGGAATCTCGCCCTACGGTCGCGGGTACTTTTCCGCCTACGGCAAGGAAAAGTCTTCCGATTTCTCCACGCACATGAAGCAGTTTGGGTTCATCGGTCATAAGTATTTTTCTGCTGAAAAATCTCGCGACCCCGCCTCCCGCCGTCGCGGTCCGGCTTCCGATTCCTACATCTAAAATAAATAAGATATTATCTTATTTATTTTCCTGCGGGCGATGGAGGAATCGGACCCCCGCCAATTCTTTTGGAGAGAATTGTACTACCACTATACTCATCGCCCATAATAAACAAATCATTTCAAACTCTCTTTTATTCTTTTTATTAAACCATTATATACTGAACCACTATTTTTAAAAGATTGCTCGCGCAACCGAGCATCATGCTCAGCTTTATATGATTCATAATAAACAAGTTCTAAGGGTCGTCTTTCTCTAGTACTTAAGACCTTACCGTCAGAATGTTCAAGTAAACGCCTACGTAAATTATTTGTTGAACCAATATAAAGCTTATTATCCTTTTTGCTTTTCAAGATATAAACATAGAACATAACATTTTTTATTCTACCACTATACCCCGTCGCTCGCGAGCGACGGGGTAAACTAATCGCCCAATAACCCTAAAACTATAACACGAAAATAAAAAATCCCCAATTGGGGATTTTTTATCCTGTTAATTTTGCTTCTTTATGTTTAGTGTTTTTCTTGCAAGTTTTACAAAACTTCTTCATTTCAAGTTTCTTAGTAACTAATTTTTTGTTTTTACTCGTAAAATAATTACCATTCTTACAGACGGTACACTTAAGTTTTAAAAGTCTATCTTGTGACATGGATATACCATACTATAAAAGGCCCCAAAATGCAAGAAAATAGGGCGGGTATATTCAAAATTTATGAGTAGGTGTGGGCGCGCCGGAGCCCGAAGGGCGTAGAGGGATAAGCGAATAAATTTTGAATATACCCGCCCTATTTAACAATTCTAGGCAATAAAGCACTTATTCTAGTCGTTGCTTCGTAATTAATCGTATCTGATTCTTTGGCTATTTGCTCTGCAGTTATTTCGTTCTTATCTTGTCTACCTAGTATGACCACTTCATCGTCAGGCAATACATCTTTAATATTTGAAACATCAACCACAACCATGTTCATTGCCACTCGGCCTAAAATTTTAGCCCTTTTACCTCTAACCAAAACTTCTCCATTGTTGGACAATGACCTTGGAAGTCCATCAGCGTAACCCTGCGGAATAACTGCAATCTTCGTAATCTTTTTAGTAATGAAAGTTAAACCATAACCAATCGGATGATTAGCTGGTAGAATTTTTATTTGAGCAATATGACTCACCCATCTCATAACTGGTTTCAAAGTAATCTTCTTTTTATTTAAATATTCTAAATGCTCACTTGGCCACATACCATAAAGACCAATACCCAGACGAACAATATTATGCAAACTATTCCCCTTCTCATAAACCAAAATTCCGGAAGTTGCCGATATGTGAGTTTTCAAGTTCTTAAAACCATTTTTCTTAAATATTTCAACATACTCATGATATGTATTTATCTGCTTTTCGGCATGAGTAAAATTCATCGTATCTTCGATATTAGCAAAATGAGAATATATATCAACAAGCTCAATATTTTTCATTTTCTTTACTTCAACAATAAAATTTTCAATCTGACTCGGCATTATTCCCTCTCTTCCAAGATATGAATCTATCGCTACATGAACTTTTGTTTTCTTTTTTAAAAGACTAGAAATATAATTTATTTTAAGTAAATGAATTAAATCAAAAGCTGAAAGAATAGCATTTAATTTTATTGCTTTTTTTATCCCTTCTTCATTTAAATAGCCAAAAACTAATATTGGCTTTTTGGTAAAAACTCGAACCCTTTCTAGTTCTTCCAGACTATTTACTTGAAAATAATCCGTGTAAGGTGAAATAATTTTCACTACTTCCTTATCTCCGTGCCCATATGCATTGGCCTTTATAACGGAAGCTATTTTAGTTCCATTTTTTAACAAACTTCTAAATTGCTTAATATTATGAATTAAGTTTTCTTTGGAA
>CAZQOL010000062.1:0-4019 GCA_964595185.1 uncultured Candidatus Saccharibacteria bacterium
TATAATTATTAGAACAAAAAAAATAATTAAAGCGGCGGGTGAATGCCAAAACTTATATTGATTTTTATTGAGTTTCTTCATAATTAATGCTAGTATTCTAGCATGAATTTCAATTCAAAAAATAAAAAAAGGGTGGAAAGAGCTTTCGCAGTAGTCTCAATTCTGGTTATAATCAGTATGATACTACTCTATATGCCTGGAATTTTCAGATAATCTAACTATTTGTTCCCCTCATCATTTTCAAAAAAACTTCATGAGAAATATTAATTTTTGCATTCGACTGCATTCTCTTTTTTCCTTTTTTCTGTTTCTCAAGTAATTTCTTTTTTCGACTCACATCCCCGCCTCCCACAACCTTACTACCATGCATTAAAACATCTTTTCGAAAGGCCGAAACAGACTCAGATGAAATAATTCGTCCAAGGGCCTTACCTTGAATTTTAAAAGCAAATTGTTGTCTTGGAATTATTTCTTTTAATTTTTCAACTTGAGATTTTGCCTCATCAGCCACTTTTCGTCTTGAGACTACTCGACAAAAAGCTGCCATTGGTTCATCGGCTACGACAATATCAAGCCGAACAACATCTGCTTCTTTATATTCACCAATTTCATAAGAAATAGAAGAATATCCAGAAGTTATACTTTTCATGTCGTCGAAAAAATTACGCATCAATTCTCGAAGTGGCATTTCTAAATCAATAGAAGAGCGATTGTCACCAAAATTGTCAGTCGCCTTAACAATTGCTTCGTGATCAAATAAAAATGGCATTAAGTAACTAATATAAATTGAAGGGGTAATAATTTTAACATTCACCCATGGTTCATAGACTTTGATAATATTTCCATCATCAGGAAAAAGGTGTGGCGAATATATAATTTCTTCTTTATTATTTCTTAATAAAACTTTGTAAGTAATAGACGGCATTGTAACGATCAATTGCAAATTAAATTCCCTGTTTAATCTTTCCGTAATAATTTCTAAGTGTAGCATTCCCAAAAAACCACATCGGTAACCACGACCCAATGACCCAGAATTTTCTTCTTCATATGAAAAAGATGAGTCGGACAAACGTAGACGACCAAGAGCCTGTTTTAAATTCGGAAAATCATCTTGGCTTTCAGGGTAAATTGAAGCCCAAACAACTGGCCTTGGTTTTTTATACCCGGGCAAAGCAGGCATCGGATTTTTAAGAAAAGTAATTGTATCACCGACTGAAGCAATACCCGGTTTTTTTATTCCTGTGACAATATAACCAATCTCACCACTTGCAATATTATCCCTTGCTTCTTCTTCTGGAGAAAAGGTTCCAACTTCAAGTGAAATAAATTTTTCAGCAGAAACTGCAAATATCAATGATTCTCCTTTTTTAAATTTACCATCAATCACTCTGACATAAACTATTACTCCCCTGTGATTATCATATTTAAAATCAAAAACAAGGGCCCGAGCATTGTTTGTAGTTAGTGAAATATTATTATCAACATGAGGTGATGGTATTTTTTTAATTATTTCTTCTAACAACAAACTAACACCATCTCCGGTTTTACCTGAAACAAGTAAAACCGTGTCTGGGTCAATATCTAAAAGGACAGCCACTTCCATTTTAATCTCATCCACTCGAGCCAAAGGTGAATCAATCTTGGAAAGAACCGGAATGATAACAAGCCCGGAATCACGTGCCATTTGCAAAGTAGTAAGTGTCTGAGCCTGAACCCCTTGCGTCGCATCAACAAGCAATATAGAGCCTTCCACTGCCTTTAAGGCTCGTGATACCTCGTAAGAAAAATCAATATGCCCAGGTGTATCAATTAAATTTAAAATATAATTTTCATTATTACATTTATACTCCATTCTAACTGGTTGCATTTTTATAGTAATTCCACGCTCTCTTTCTAATTCCATGGAATCTAGAACCTGATCCTTCATCTTTCTTTTTTCAATTGTGCCAGTCACTTCAATCATCCGATCAGCTAAAGTACTCTTGCCATGGTCAATATGGGCAATGATTGAAAAATTCCTGATATTTTTTATATCTGTCATAACCTCATCCTACCAAAAAAAGGCTTAAAATAAAAGGTGGGTTATAACTCGCCTTGCTCGGGAGCCACAACTCGATTTCGCCAGAATTTATTTCGAAGAGCTCGGACAATATCAATAAATTCTCTATTTTTTAATATTATTAATACAATTATTCCAAAAATTATTCCCAAAATTCCAGCAAAAAATCCTTGAAGGAAGATTCCCTTCCCCGTACTTAAATCAAAAATTTTATCAAAAAAACCTAAAGATATATAAGATACTAATCCCATAGTAATAGCGCTCATGAAACTTTCGAAAAAAGTACGTGAAATATTAATCTTATGGGAAGATAAGAAATCTTTTTTGAATATAAACCAAATTAAAATGAAATTTAAAATCGATCCCATAGCATATGCAAGTGGAAGTGCCAACATGATTGTTCCTGGAACGTCAGCTACTCTTAAAATTATTTCAAGACCAGATAGAATATTTGGATAATTTTTAAAAATATATATTAGAATTTGAGCAAAAATAATTACCATTATTGATGAAAAAACATTGATAAATAAAGGTTTTTTTGTATTACCTGCTGCATAATAACCACGGACAAATAGCAAAACTAGTCCTTGTGAGAATAGCGAGACCACAAAAAGTGCAACTGAAGCAGCTGTCAAACGCGTATCAAACCATGAAAAAGAATTCGAGCCGAGAATAACTCGAACAATTTGAGCTCGAAGGACTATCAATAAAACAATTACAGGTAATGACCAAAATATTATCTGTCTCGCTGCTAAAATAATTTGGTTAACATAGTTGTCCATATCTTTGATCGAAAATGATTTAACTAAAATTGGAAAAGCAGCTACTGAATAGGAAATACCAATAATTCCAACCGGAACTGATTGCAAATTAAATGCGAAAGTAAATAAAGATATTGATCCAGACTTTAGATTTGATGCCATAGCTATTAAAAAAATAAAAGCTAAACTATTACAAGAAAGAGTTAACGTTCTTGGAGCTGAAAGCTTTATGACTTGATATATCTCGAGCCAATTAATTTTAAAAGTAAATTTGGGCAAGAAATTATGTTTAATAACAACTGGAACTTGAATTAGAAAATGCATAAAAGCTCCAAGTATTACTCCTAAACTTAATCCATAAATTCCAAATCGCGGAAAAAGAAAAATGACTCCCAAAAGAATTCCAATATTATAGAAAACTGGTGAAAGAGAAAAAATCAAAAAGTTTCTAAATAACTGAGTTACCGTTCCAATTAAATTAGATAATCCAATAAAAATAGGAGATAATAACATTATCCGACTAGTTGTGATCAATAATTTCGTCTGGTAATCACTAAACCCTGGAACAATATAAGAAACAATATACGGCATCAGAATCGCAATGATTAAACTAGAAATAATCATAAAGAGCATATATGCGCTAAAAACATTGTTCATAAACAATTTAGCTCTTTGAGTATTATTATCGTTATTATTTATTCTCTCAATCAAAAATGGCATTAATACCGTAACTGAAGCCAGAGAAGCAATTGATATATATAAAAAATCTGGTATTCTAAAAGCCGCATAATATACATCTAAAACCGGCCCCGGTCCAACAATATATGCCAACATCCTATCACGAACCAGCCCTAAGATTTGAGACAATAAAGCAAAGCCGCCAAGTAACAAAGCGGCTTCGTTTACTCCCCGAAATTCTTTATTTAGAAATTTAATAATACGATTAACCATTACTAATATAAAGAGTAATTATTGTTTCTCCTTAAGTGGGGGTTTTGTTGTATTTTCTTTTTCGGTACTAACAGTTTCCTGTTTTTCTCCAATTGAATTAATCGCATCTTTTACTTCTTTATTTTCTGGATCAATTTTTTGTAAAATATTGAATTGAACTAAAGCATCGTTTGGACGTCCAACTTTTTTATATGATTGGCCTAAGAAAAAGCGAGCATTTTAGTAATTATTATTTTAGGTAACTGCTT
>CAZQOL010000063.1:0-4005 GCA_964595185.1 uncultured Candidatus Saccharibacteria bacterium
GGAGTGTAAGCGTTCAGCGATCGCTTCATAGCCACGACTAATCATATAGACATTTCGAAGGATTGAGGTGCCTGGAGCGGCCAGCATTGAAATTAAAATAATCATTGAAGGGCGAAGAGCAGGCGGACAAACAACTTGAGCAGATTTTAAGGGTGTTCCTCCTTGAATATACACTCGATGAGGGTCAGCTAAAGTAATGTTGGCACCCAAGCGGTTTAATTCCGTAAAATAGATAGCTCTGTTTTCATAAACCCAATCATGGATCATTGTTTGGCCTTTAGCTCGGATGGCGATAGGGACGAAGAAGGGAAGATTATCAATATTAATTCCAGGATAAGGATTTGAATGGATTTTATCCGAAAGAGCAATTAATTTGCTTGGAAAAATTTTAATGTCAACTAAATTTGTGCGCCCATTATAGGATTTATATTTTTTTAAAATTTTATATTTTAAATTCATCCTCTTTAATTTTTCAAGTTCAAGTGACAAAAAATCAATAGGGGACCTGGTGATAGTTAATTCTGAATCGGTGATAATAGCTGCGGAAATAAACATCATTGATTCGATCGGGTCTTCACTATTTGAGTATTCGATATTTTTGTTTATCTCTTTTATTCCATGAATCGTTAAGGTTGATGTTCCAATTCCTTCAATTTTAACTCCAAGCGCTTCGAGGAAAAAACAAACTTCTTGGACCATATAATTGGCACTAGCAAAACTTATTTTTGATATTCCATCAATTTTAGCGCATGCTGTTAAAACATTTTCAGTGGCTGTGTCTCCAGATTCATACATTACAATATCGCTTGGTTTTAATTTATTGGCACTAACTTCATAAGCTGTCGCAGTGGTTTTGACTTTAACCCCTAGATCTTCAAGAGCATAAGTATGGGCGGCTATCGTCCTTTTTCCTAGATTACAACCTTGAGCGTGAGGTAATTTAAAAAATGGAAATAAGTGAATAAGCGGACCCATGAGCATCACGACTGAACGAGTTTTGATAGCTGATTCAACATTTATTTTTTCAAGTGATAATTTTTTAGGAGGGTTGAGTTCAATTGAATTAGGACCAATCCATTTTGTTTGAACGCCAATACTTTCTAAAATTTCAATAACTCGATTTACTTCTTCAATTCGGGCAATGCCGTGTAGAGTCGTTGTCCCCTTATTTAATAGGGAAGCACACAAGAGACCAACTGAACCATTTTTAGAAAAATTGGTTTTAATACTACCGTGTAATTTTTTACCTCCATTTACTTGAAAATCAATCGAATCGTTTATGGAGACAATTTGATGATCAAGAACATGGCTTATTTTTAATAGTAACTCGGTTGTAAAATTCTGCTCTCCTTTTTCCATTCGCGGCACAGAACTTTGAGATGTCCCTAGTGCTTTGGCAAATGCCTCTTGGGTTAGACCTCTTTGTTCTCTTAAATTTTTAATAAACTCACCTATTTGTTTTTGGCTTGATTGTTTCATTTGCATAGTTTATC
The DNA here is from genome assembly GCA_964595185.1 of uncultured Candidatus Saccharibacteria bacterium. Lineage (GTDB taxonomy): Bacteria > Patescibacteriota > Minisyncoccia > Phycocordibacterales > UBA9973 > UBA8515. Next base: position 1,494 of record CAZQOL010000063.1, read on the forward strand.
TCATATATGATATAATTGCAAGACATGAAAATACAAGAATATGTGGATATCAAAAATTATTCGACTCTAAAAATTGGTGGGCAATTTCGGTATTTTACGAAAGTAGATAATGAGAAAGAATTAGAAGGTATTTATAATTTTGCTAAACAAAATGATGTTCCGGTTTTTATTTTGGGTGGAGGTTCAAATATTGTTTTTTCTGATGGAGTTATAAATGTTTTAGCTTTAAAAATTGAGATTAAAGGTTTTGAGATCATGGACCAAACGGAAGAATATGTTGATATTAAAGTCGGTGGTGGTGAAATCTGGGACGAAATTGTTGAGAAAACAGTCGAGATGAATTTACAAGGATTGGAAGGGTTGTCGGCAATTCCAGGAACTGTGGGGGCTACACCAGTCCAAAATGTTGGAGCGTATGGTTCTGAGGTTAAGGATACAATAATTGAAGTAGAAGTTTTTGATACCAAACCTGCCCGCCCTCAAGAGGGAGCAGGCGGGGATAATACAATAAAAAAACTTTCAAATAGTGACTGTAAATTTGGTTATCGAGATAGTATTTTTAAAAATGAAGCTAAGGGTAAGTATATTATTACTGCGGTGATTTATCGATTAAAAAATATGGGCCCGCAAGATATTGCTTCTAAAAATCGCTTATCCCTACTCCGACCAGAAGTCGGAGCGCGCGCCCACACCTACGATTTTTATAAGCAATATCTTGCGGGCCTTCCCGTCATGAATTATCCTGGAGTAAAAGATTATTTTGAAAAAAATCAAATAATTAATCCTAGTTTAAAACAAATCCGCCAAGCGATTATTGAAATTCGAAAAGAGAAATTGCCGAACCCGAGTGAGACACCAAATGTCGGATCGTTTTTTAAAAATCCGATAGTCGAAAATTCAATTGCCGAAAAAATTAAAATTGATTTTCCGAATTCAAAATTTTTTCCAATTGATGAAAAATTTACAAAAATTTCTGCTGGTTGGCTGATTGAAAATGCGGGATTAAAAGGGAAGTCATTTGGCAACATTTCTGTTTATGATAAAAATGCTTTAGTTTTAGTAAATAATGGCAAGGCTTCAAAAGAAGATTTACTGAAAGCTAAAAACGAAATAATAAAAATAGTTAAAGAAAAGTTTGGTATTGCTTTAGAACAAGAACCGGAAGTGGTATAAAAAAAGGCCCATTACTGAGCCGATTTATTTTTGAAGAAAGACTCGCGAGCGCGAGTAGTTCCTCGTGAGCAGAAAAAAGCTAGCAATTTTCTTGGGGATCTTTTTATTTGATCCCACTTAACGGAAATTGTCATAGCTTTGAGGAATATTAATACCCAATAAAATGATAGAATAAATTGGGCACACATTTCTTCTCCACCCCCAATTATTTTATCTTTGTGCGTTTTTTCAACCCACGAACTTGCCCGGTGGCATTTGTCCAAACGCCGGGCCAATTTTTTAATTTTTTCTCTTTCTGCGGTACTCATCTCTTATAGATTTAGTTTATTTGACTATATCACGCAATATTAAAAAGTCAAAAAAAGAATAAATTTGTATCAAGGATTGACTAAGGCGTATGTTAAGCGAAGTAATTTGGAATTGAATTTGGATAGTAATTAGAAATATTTGGTTGAAAATAATAATAGCGACAATGAAATGTCGCTATTATAAATATTAGATGGAAGCTGCTTGTGGATGGAGAGTTTTTCTCACATCACCAGTTTTGTCAATAACTTCCTTCACAAAATCAAACAAAAGATGTCTTGCCTGTAATTTTGAACCGAGATTCGTTTTTCCAGACATGATTACAACGCCCCTCATCGCTTGGCTCATAATTTTCTCATGATTCAAGCACTCCTTATTCATTTCTGAATAACTAAACTTAGCACTCTTGCCAAGTTTTTTTGCCCAGAATTGATCGCCATAAGAGTAATGCCACCACTCTTCTTCATATCCCACAAATCCTACATTCCATAAAGTGTGAAATAAATACCTTCTGTTTTTTTTGCGAAGGGCATCTAATTCATTTACGGGAGTATTTTCTTCATAAAAATAAAGATTTGTTTCTGGGGAAACTTGATCAAACATCGTTCCCATATCAAGAGGTTGGCTTTCCGTGCGCATAAGCTGATATCTACGCATTTCAATTTCAAATCTTTCCTTTTCATCTTTGCATTTTGAAAGTTTTAAATTAAGTTTTTTTAATTCAAACCAACCTTTCTGTGTGAATTCAATGATAGTAAGATCCACTACTGCTCCAGTTGAATGGGGTGAAGGTTTACTAGGGTCACTTGAGGGAAGAGATACAAATTTTTGTGCCTCTATTAAGTAATCCAGTGCCTCTCCTCCGTGTTGTGCAACGAGTTTTTCTGTGAAAAAATCAAACAAAGCTTTTTGTACTGGTAGGGGACGATAAGCATCCCAGATGAGAAACATATGCCTTTCCTTAAGAGTACTAGATGCCTTTATTATTTTTTTCACGATAGATTTGAGCAAGTATGTTCCAACGAGCCTTCCA
>CAZQOL010000064.1:0-1200 GCA_964595185.1 uncultured Candidatus Saccharibacteria bacterium
AACCCCCGACATCGTCAACGTCAATGACGCGCTCTACCAACTGAGCTAACCGCGCAAAACATTTCCACTTTTTTTATCCCGTACAAAGCGGAGGTGGTGAGATTCGAACTCACGATACAGTTTCCCATATGTCACTTTTCGAAAGTGATGCCTTCAACCTCTCAGCCACACCTCCGCTTTATTCGGGAAGCCTTCAAACTAACTTTTTCAGTATACAAAAATAAGGCCTAAAAATCAATTCGCCGATAATTGACGTATTTCTTTATTTTTCATATGACCACTTTCGTCTAAATCATAAACCAAAAAACTTCCAAAGGGCATCTCGACATCAGCGATTCCTTCATCAGAAATATTTTCAATATATTTCATAATTGATCTTATAGAATTGCCATGAGCAACAATTAAAACATTTTTACCTTCTTCAATAAGTGGCAATATCTTATTCAAATAAAAAGGAACAGCTCTTTCATAAACCATTTTCAAGCTTTCCCCATTTGAAATTGGCACATCCCAACCACGTCTTAATTTTTTGAATTCTACTTCACCTAAAATATCCTTAATCTCTAATTTATTTTTCCCAGTATAATCTCCATAATCTCGTTCATTTAATTCTTTCGCTTTTTCAATAGGAGTATCCAAACCAATACCGGCAGTTACCATAATATTTTCTAGTGTTTCGTGAGCGCGAATTTGAGTAGAAGTAAATATATTATCAAAATGAAAATCACTTATTAACTTCCCCATTTCTTTGGCTCCTTCAAATCCTTCTGGGCTTAAATGAACTTCTGTAACTCCTGTCCATTTACCTAATTTATTCCACTCCGATTCATGATGTCTAGCAATTATAAGCTTCCCCATTTTTGTTAATTCCATAAATACAGTATACCAAAAATTGTATTTATCTCAACAGAGCAAGGCAAGACCTTGCTCAGTGACAAAATAGAATGTGTTAAAAATATAATAGTTTTTCTATTATAAAATTAAATTAAATAAATACCCAGTAAAAATTATCCCAATGCCAACAATACCGGCAAAAATAATGATCAGCTTAATTTTTATGACTTTCTTTAGAATCATAAACTCAGGAAGTGATAAAGCTGTGACAGACATCATAAATGCCAGTGTTGTGCCCATCGATACACCCTTCTCGGTTAAGGCCGAGACAAGTGGTATAACCCCCGTGGCGTTGGAATAGAGTGG
>CAZQOL010000064.1:1210-2362 GCA_964595185.1 uncultured Candidatus Saccharibacteria bacterium
AGTGGAATACCGATAAGTACAGCAAGTGGTACAGCATACCATTTATCACTTCCTGCATATTGAGCCAAGAAATCAGCTGGCAAATATCCATGGATCCAAGCTCCTATCCCAATACCAATCAAAACATATATCCAAACTTTTTTTAAAATATCTAAAGTATAATCTTTGGCATAATTAATTCTTTCAATCCTCTCCATCGCCGGTAATTCCACATTGCCATTAATGCTGTTTTGATAGACAAACGGTTCAACTAAATTTTCCACCTTCATTTTACCTATAATTATTCCTGAGAGGATTGAAATAATAAGTCCACTGACTACATATATTAAAGCAATCTTCCAACCAAATAATCCAAGCAAAAGAACAAGGGCTATTTCATTTATCATTGGAGATGCAATTAAAAAAGAAAACGTCGTGCTAAGTGGCACCCCTGCCTGAATGAAACCTAAAAATAGTGGGATAGCAGAGCAAGAACAAAAAGGCGTAACAATACCTAAAAGCGAAGCTAAAACATTTCCGACATATTTATTCTTTCGAGGTAAAATTGCTCTTATTTTTTCTGGTGGTAAATATGACCTGATTATTGAAACAGCAAAAATAATAACACCGAGTAAGATAAATATCTTAATGGTGTCATAAATAAAAAAATTAACAGCCGAGGCAAGTAATGTTCCAGGAGCAATATCGAAAACACCATAGGTCAGCCAATCGGAAAATAATTGTATTGGATAAAACATCTTAAATATTTTTAGAAATAATTTCTTTTAATCTATCCTTACTCGGAAGAATTCCAACCAATACTAGTTTATCGTCTATCAAAAGAATAGGGCTTTGCATAATACCCATTGCAATAATTCTATTAATATCGTTACTATATATTACTTCGTCATTAATACCAGATTCAGAAAACACCTCTTTTGTCAGTTCAAATAATGCTTTACATTTTTTACAACCCGATCCAATGACTTCTATTTTCATATTATTTTGAGCGGTGAATACACCCTGCCCAACAACATGGACGTCTCATTCCATTTTTTAGTTTTGATAATCCTACAGTAATTCGACGATTACGGGTTTCCAATTTTTTAGCAGAAATGACCCAACAAATCCATTCATTGCGGGCAAGCGACGTAATATCTTCCCAGAGTAAGT
>CAZQOL010000064.1:2372-4005 GCA_964595185.1 uncultured Candidatus Saccharibacteria bacterium
TCAGAGCCTTTTTTAAATCTTCTGGAATTTTATGAACTGTTCCATTTGAGATTCTTTTATCATTCATCTGTCTATTATAGCAAATTTTCCAGTTTTATTAATTTGAACTTTTGGGACCCTAAGTAGTTCAAATTGGAATCGGATTGTAGAGAATATAAGGGTATTTAAAGTTTTAATCAATATATAAACAAAAAACCTATTAAAACAGGTTTCTTGTTTTAATAGGTTATATTTACTTTAATTTAATCTCCTTCCGCTATGGGCAATATGGGTATTACCTCACATTCACTTTTCATTGTTGAAAGTGAAAATGGTTCCGAAAATGAAGCCGGCAGGTCAGAATTAATATTTGTTTCAAAAAACAAACTATTATTTCCCCTTTGTTTAAGATAGAAAGAAATAACACCAGTTTTTTGACTTTCATTTAATCCCCAGCTACCAATTAGCGCATTCGATGTAATTTCCATGCTCTCTGTTATTGTTACATCTTTCTTGAATACTTTGATAAGAAAATCATTTCCATCGCCGTATATTGCATAAGCCATAAATACCTGCGCAATACTATCGGGCAGATATTCAACATGAATTACTTCGGCTGAATATCCAGAATATTTCAGCCCTTCGAACTTCATGTTGTCCATTCCGTCATAAGTTGTCTGAACTCCTGACATTCCAAGTTTCGTTTGAGCTGAAGCAGCAATGGCTCCAAACATCATCGTAATCATAATGGCGATTGTTTTCATTTTTTTTGTTTTAGGTTTGTTAGGTTAAATTAATTTTCTAAATATCCTTAAAAAAGAAACTTGGAAAATTAATTTAATCTTCACAAAAACCTATATCAAAGAACTGCTACTCCTTAATGATAGCATAAATATAGTGCTTTGTCAATGGTGACCCTTAGTAGTTCAAATTGGAATCGGATTGTAGAGAATATAAGGGAATTTGAAAAGATATAATCTTACACTCGTGTTTTACTTTCCTATTTCCTCAGTTAGCAACTTAGCAATATTTAACTTTCTAGGGCTACTGGTTACAATCACCCTTTTATCTTTTATAGACTCCAGTAAGTTAAACATTTTCTTTTTGTGACTTCTATTCCAATTTAATACCCATTTAAGAAATTTTAAATTAATCGTATCTTTTCTTCCTTTTTCCATTCCCTGTCTTTTTCTTAGTCCCCAATTAACCATTAATGATCTTTTAAAAATATTTAATAGATGACGAAGAGTTGAAACATTTATAAAAAATTATTAAATCTGCCCAATCTATCCTTTCGTTAATAACTGATGAATAGTTACCATCAACAACACCAGTATTTTCATAAAGAAATTCTTTTTTACAAATATTTAACCATTCACTTTTTTCTTTTAGTGACCAATCTGAATTTAAAAGTAAATTATCTAAATGATATATTGGATAATTTGTACATGTACCAATCCTATTTACGAGGGTAGATTTTCCAGAACCACTACCTCCTAGAATTATTATTCTTTTATATTTCATGAAATTATTATATCAGATTCCAAATCATTAAAATATCCCATTGGGTGACTAAAAATAACCTATATAAAATAAGTGTTAAAAATGTGGTGACCCTACCGGGATATCTTTCTCTACGAGAACAGTATACCTT
>CAZQOL010000065.1:0-3974 GCA_964595185.1 uncultured Candidatus Saccharibacteria bacterium
TGGACGTTCATTTTGTTCTCCAGAGTGCCGTGAAAAAATTCTGATTCTGAAATAACATCATGGCAAGACGATTTAAGTATTACACTCCTATAGTTATGCAGAAGCTTGGTTATGTTGTGTTTTACCCTTTACATCGTCTGTTTGTAGATATGGAAATAAGAGGTAGAGAAAATTTAGAAGGTTTAAACGGACCGATTATTCTGGCATCAAACCATACTGGGGAGATGGATACAATGACTATTCATATGACATTCCCATTTTTCTCAAAATTTTTTCCAATATATTACATTACTTCGCCTGAACTAAAGTACAATACATTTGGTTGGAGAAGTTATATCTATGGACAAACTTTTTTCCAGCTTTTTGGGGGTTATGCTGTTCACTCTGGTTTTAAAGACTACGCTATTTCACTAGAGGACCATATTGATTTGTTAGAAAGGGGACACACAGTACAAATATATCCAGAAGGTAAAATTACAACAGACGGAAAACTTTCTTCTGCACGTGGTGGGCTGGGCTACATGGTATATAAAACTGGAGCAACGGTTTTACCTGTTGCGATAGATACCTTTTACAATCTGAGTTGGTACGACTACTTTAGAAGAAAAAGAAAAGTTACTGTGACAATTTTGAAACCACTAACCGAAAATGAAATCGCAACTGCACTAGAGCCAACAGTAGAGGATTATAGACACACAAGTCAACTTGTTTTAGATAAAATAGGGGAAGTGTTAAGTCGTTAATATAGCACAGAGGAGGCAATGTCTTTGCCTCCTCAAGCGAACATGTTAACTATTTGGCTTACATTCTCTTGAAATAACGTAAGAATGCAAACATTTTGGTGCGCGCGAGGAAAAATGTTAAACTCATCATTGTTGTCTCTCCCTGAGCGAGCAAATCGGTCTAAATAATATACTATCTTAAAAAAATTATTTAGCAACACCTAAAACTTTAAGCAGGGTATTTTGGTAGTTTGTATCTATTTTGTGACCGGCTCCTTTTACAATCACGATACTTTTTTTGAATTTTAAATTTTTATAAATTCTTTTTACGTTAGTAAGAACAAATTTTTCATTTTCTCCTACAATAAATACCACTTCATCTACTTTTATATCTCCTAAGTTTTCTTCTGGAGTAAGTGAACATAACACCAATTTTCTTACGTGGCTTTTTTCAGCATGCATGCACGCAACCACACATCCAAGTGAAAAACCTACAAGGGTATCAATCTTTCCAAGTTTTGTTTTGCCGTTATTCCAATCAATATCTACAATATTTAAATACTTCGAAAGAGCCCTGTATTCATTAGGCTTTTCTCCTAGTCCTGGTATAAAATTTATTTTGATATTTTTCATATATAAATAATGAAAGGGAGGATATTGAGTCCTCCCTTTCGTCGTGCTCGGTCTCGAAGTTCGAGGCGCTAGGCGTTGAACTCACCGCCCTTCACGCCCGCGACGAAGGCGTTCCATTCGTCGCGATCGAAGAAGAGGGTTCCACCCTCCGGGTCGTTGCTGTCGCGAACGGCGACACCTTCTTCCACGATGGCGACTTCCACGCACTTCGGACGGTTTCCGCACCATCCGCTGCGCTTGAAGTCGCTGTCCTTGACCGGAAAGCGACGTGCCATGACGTATTCCTTTCGGAACGGGTTCAGCGAAATGCCAAACCCACTAACATAATCATGCATTAACAAGGGCACTTTTGTCAATGCCATAAAATGTTGATATAATATTTATAAATGCAAAAAGAATATTCTGCAAAAGTTCACGACAGTTTGTTTCTAAGGTTTTCATATTCTTTTATTAAGTTAACTCTCGGTACTATTGTTCGTCTAATCTGGGTAAGGAAAGTTGACGGCTTAGAAAATATTCCAAAAGATGGGCCAATTATCATTGCTTTTAATCATCAAAGTTTTTTTGATTTTCTATGTTTTGTATCTATTTCTCCGAGAAAAATCCACTTTTTATCTGCAGAAAAGTTTTTTAGTCACATACTTTGGGGCCCTCTAGTCAAGCTTACGAGTCAAATAAAAGTTGAAAGATTTAGTAGCGATAAGGGGAATTTGCACAAATTAGTGTATGAACACTTACAAAACAATAAAGTAATTGGAATTTTCCCGGAAGGAACAAGATCTCCTCACGAAAAAGAAATGCTTCTTGCTTTTACTGGAGTCGCAGAGTTTGCTTTGCGTGGAGAAGTACCAGTTATACCCGTTGGAATAAGAGGTACTTATAATGTGATGGCAAAACATGATAAGCTTCCTAAGTTTAAAAAAATGGTCACTATACATGTAGGTAAGGCAATGCACTTTACTGAGTATCATAAATCTAAATTAGATAAAAAAACATTTAGATTGGTCACAAATAAAATTATGATTGAAATTTCTAGACTGTCTGAAAGACATTATCCATATTTACATATTGAAGAATAATGAAAGAGCTAGTTATTTTTGATGTTGACAATACAATAGTAAATGGTCAAAGTCAGGCTTTGTTTATAAATTATTTGTATAGAAAAAAATACGTATCAACTTTTTATTATTTTACATTAATGTGTTGGGTTGTTTTATATAAATTAGGTTTAGTCAAAAATCCATTAAATGCCATGAAGTATGGCCTGTCATTTGCTAAGGGGAAGTCAAAAATTGAAGTCGAGATTGTTATTGAAGATTTTTTTAACACTGTTTTGGTTAAAAATATTTTTAAAGATGCAATTGAAATTATTTCAGACCACCAGCAAAGAAATAGAACTGTTGTTTTAGTTTCAAATGCACCAGATATCCTCATTGAAAAGTTGGCAAAATATCTAAAAATTGAAAAATTTATTTCCACACAGTTAGAATTATCAAACGAAGTCTATACAGGAAATATTTTTGGTGAGATAATGTATGGTGAACAAAAATTATTGGCAATTAAAAAATATATACACGGAACAGATTATACGCTCGAGAAATCTTGGGCCTACGGTGATCACGATTCGGATATATATTTACTTTCAAGTGTGGGATATCCTGTCGCAGTAAATCCAACTGGAAATCTTAAAAATATTGCAATTAAGAACAATTGGCCAATACTAAATTTTAATTTATGAATTTATTTGGAATAACTTCTATAATAATTTTCTTTGCTAGTGTAGGGTTCGGACTGTTTTTGTATTCATCAAATAGAGAATCTAAGGTAAATAAATCTTGGTTTGCAACTTCTATATTCGTTGGGTTGTGGGGGCTTTCTCTATATGGGGTGACTTCAACTGATAATATATATATCGCTGAAAAATGGCAGTATTTATTGGATATATCTGCAACTCTTATACCAGTTACATATTTTGCTTTTGTGTGTGATTTGCTTGGTATAAAAAACAATAATTGGTTTAGAAGATTAATTCTTTATATTGGTGCTACAATCGCAATTTTTAGTGTTACTCCTTTTTTTAAGTTGGGTGTTCATCAACAGTTTGGATTCTATTGGATAAATCCAGGTTTTTATTATGAAGTATTTCCTATGTTTTTTGGTGGAGTAACTTTAATTTCATTGGCTTTTTTAATTTTAGGATATAGAGACGCACACGATCCAATTTTCAAGGCGCAGATTAGAAATACATTACTTGCGGGTGTTATTGGTTTTGGCGGTGGTATAACTAACTTTTTCCCGCAAGTAATTAACATCTATCCGTTTGGAAATTATTTTGTTTTACTATATGTATTTTTTATGAGTTATGGTGTGCTCAAGTATAAGTTGTTGAGCAAGAAAATAATTTCTGCTCAGCTTGTAAGCGGTGCAATAGTTTTAGTATTTTTATTTAATCTCTTACAACCATCATCACTTATAAATTGGGGCATAAATCTGTTACTTTTTACATTGGTGTTAGTCTTCTCAATACTATTAGTTCGTGGAGTTTACAACGAAATTAGTCAAAAAGAGCAGATTGAAAAACTAGCAGACGATTTGCAAACCGCAAACCAAGGTCAGGTT
>CAZQOL010000066.1:0-1918 GCA_964595185.1 uncultured Candidatus Saccharibacteria bacterium
TGATACACTTATCTAAGTCATACTGGACACTGGGTTCGTTGTTGATTTGTGCGATACAGTAATCCCAAGTTCCATTTCTATTTGCTTTTAGCGATTTGTTTAGGGTACAACCCCTAGATTCTTTCCCAAAAACGAATAGTGCTTGGTCTGTATAATCACCGAAGTATTTATTAACTTCTTCTCGGTAATCTTCACAAGTGTTTGATTTAGCTTGAGCAGTCTTAATGATTGCTGGCTTAGTGGGTTGCTCCACTTCCTCCTCTATTTGGTTAAAGATACTGCGTACTGTGTAGTATATTTATTGGCGGTGTTGTTAATTTGGTTTGATAACCAGCTAACACTTTGTATCGCCAAGATAAGTGATGCGATAATTAGGATTTGAGCCGTAATTATCTTTTTGCTATTTTTTAGCATAGTGACCTTTCTTTTAATTATTTTTGTTTTTGTAAGGCTAGGCTGGAGTAACCGAGTCGAAACTTTGTTATCCAGCTTTGCCTCAAGAGATTGGGTGCTGTTTCCAGCTTGCTAACTAAAAGGGTCAACCTATGTTTAAAATGAACATTGCCTTTTTAGTTAGGAAGCCAGAGGGGATTTTTCCCCTAGCCTTTACCAGACCCCAAACCGCTAATGGGGTGAGATAAAATAAAAACCTCGTATAAACAAGGTTAATCCTCTATAGATATCGGGAGGAATTACTATTTCATTCCTGACCTCTATATATAAAAAACTAACTTTGTTTGTCTCTGGATGAGTTGTTAATGTATCTCTATAACCATTATACACGATTCCGTGCGGAGTGTCAAATTTTTCTTTTGGCTTATTTGTGCGGAGTTCTGAATTTGACTTCAAAGGTTGTGTATATCTCTTTGGCGGTGTTGTGGGATTTAAACCCGAACTCCTTAGCTATGGCTCTCCAACTCCACTTCTCTGGGTTTTCATTCCTTAGCTTTACTATCAATTTATTTCTATCTGTTTTTGGATGTGACATATTTAAATACTAGCATAGTGTGGGGAGTGTGTCAAGTAAGAAAAAAGACCGCTTATCTGGGGTAGATGAAACGGTCGGTAGTCGAGCACTGGTGCTCTTTTTAGGTTTGTGCAGGTTCTGAGGGTTTTTGACGGGATTTGTAAGTCTGGCAAAACCAGCACTCTTTCATATGGTTTTCTCATAAAGACCTCCTAGTCTCTCGTATTTCGGAAATCCCTTGCCCATCCTTGACCAAGAAACTCCCTGCAAATTTGCAGGTATTCTTCTGGTCGGATTTCAAAGTCTGGGTAGAGCCGATGTAATTCCCTATGGCAATCTGCACAGCAGTAAAGCCAGGGGTATGAATCGCCACCTACGCAGCGTGGCGTGATATGGTGGAGTGTTTGATGCTTCACCTTTAAACAAGCAGGGCAAAGAATAAGATGTTCACCCTCATGTGGCTTACGCTTGCAGTTTCTTTTCCTACACATAGTTCCTCCTACGAACTCGATTTCTAGTTTCAGAACTAGGGACTGCCTACTTATAAAACGTTGTGCATAAATACAGGGAGGCTATGTTCATGGAAAGTAGACAGCCCCCAGCCCTGATGGGTGGGGTACAGTTTTAGTTTTTAACGAACAGTGCGTAGAATGTTGTAGCCGAAGCTAAGATTCCAATAATCGGTAGCCACAATGACGTACCACTTAGAAAGTAATAACCAGCACCCAATACAATGGAAAGAATAATGGTTAAAGCTTTTGTTTTGTCTGAATCAGTACCGAAACGAGCTTTGATAAATTCGATTAAGAATGTTAGGAAAACTCCGACGATACCAATTTGTATAAATTGTTGTAGTGTATCTGACATTAGCATTTGCATTTTAATTTTTTACAGCGGTTACACCTCATGGCTTTTATGTTCTAGGAATGTATAATTCCTTTTATTATTGGG
>CAZQOL010000066.1:1928-3956 GCA_964595185.1 uncultured Candidatus Saccharibacteria bacterium
GGTAGGTAGTTACATATTTACCCCGATAGTTCCATTCGCTTATAGTGACAGTTGTTCCTTGTACCGATTCGATATAAGTTACATGTCCCCATCTGCTCTCGGCAGTTACTAAGATACTTCCCACAACTGGGTTTTTATCTACAACGTAACCTTGAGCTTTGGCGTTTGTTATCCATCGGTTTGCGTTACCGAACCAAGTTACTTTGGCTTTACGAGCGACATAGTCCGTACATTGACCCCTAGCAAATCTGCTGGTGGTATAATTCCATCCAGTAGTGGAGCTACGAGGTTGTACTTTTTCAGTACGAACAATTTTTCTTTGTGTCTTTGATTTTGTTTGTGTGTTTGGCTGTGGTTTAGGCAGCTCAGACAAGTATGGTCTGTAAACATGACTTGTTCCTTTAATTAACGACTCGTTTGTGTAAAAGACGAGTTGAGTAGATTTTTCTGTACTTGCCCTTAACGGGGTGGGTACACACCAACCTACTAAAGCGATTAGCAAGAGTATGTATTTACTCAAAACCAACCTTATAAAGTTATTAGTCGCCTATCCATCCCCCAGATACCCTCGCAGCGGTTTTGTCTAACTTTTTAATTATCTTTTAATACTTGAATGCTATCAGTGATTTGTGGTCACTGATAGAAAGTATTTATGTGTTATATAAGCGAACTGGTCTTTGGTTATTAACTATTTCTATTTCTTTTCTTTTTTGTTCCTTAATGTGTCAAGACCTAGTTTCGCTACTTCCTGCTCATGTATTAAACCCATTGCATTGAAAATGATGGCGGATGCGTGGTCGCCATCTTCCATCGTGTAACCATACTTGAGTTCCATCTTTAACTTTAAAAGGTGTCTTTCAAGTGATTGAATATAACTTTCGATTGGGATTCCTTTAGTCCAGTTATCAGCTCCATACTTAGAGGCTGCTTTGTTCATGTAGAGTCCATAACGCCACATGGCAAATGGACTTATACACTCGTAAAAGTTTGGCTTACCTTCTTGGGTGTCTCTTATAGCCCCAGAATCAAATTTAGTAACCATTAGACCAATGTTTTATCTACTTTTACTTTTGACCAGTCTAGCTTGCCCTCTGGTGTAAGTGGTACTGGTATCCCACGATTACGCATTAAAGTAATTAGTCCATCTTCACTAGTTGCTGGGTCAAAAATACCGAATTCAGAGCCATTTTTAACGATTAGAGAGTTTGTCATTGATTTAGGTGTTAATACATATTTATAAGCGGTTTGGATGTTGGAGTAAGGAGTCTTTTTCTTAAACGGATTTTAGTTATCAAAGTAATTGAGTACATCTGGTTCGTTTCTAAAGTCCATTACTGCGTGTCCTGGTATAACAACTTGAACTGGGCATTGTTTGATAGCTTTGATTAGGTCTTCTTTAGCAGAAGTCCAAATGCCAATAGAGTTGTTTACGAACTCTGTTTTTACATCCCATTTTTCAAGCCACTGTTTACCTTTAGCAATAAGCTCCGCTTTCTTCTCGGGAGTAATTGAATAAAATTCGTTCCAAGTCATTCCCTGCTTGTAAGGAAAATCAGACTCTAAAACCATTCCGTAATTTCTAACTGTATCGCCAACTTTCCATAGATAGTTTCCGTTAGTAGTTGTACCGCTCATTAAGGCAATCCAGCGGTCAGAATAATTTACTTCTATTCCTGTTTGTTGTTTCTCTTGAGTTTCGATTGAATTGACTGCCGAGAAAGAAACGCAAGCCATTGTTTCGATTGGGTTCTTTTGTTTTTCGTTTACTGGAAGATAGCTTTCCCAGTTGCCGTCTGGTAGAACTACCTTATATTCGATGGGACTAGATCCGGCGATGTAATCGGTTTCTCTTTGTCCGAGGATTACTCCGAAGTTTTCTTCCATAGGTTGTTGTCTTTAATTATTTGAAAATATTGTGTTGATATTGAATCCATTAAAGGGTGGTCAATAGTGGTGTTTATCGTGTGACCGAGTTCGTGAAAGAAAGTAGATTCCTGTAAACCTCTTGGGATATTACTGGAAATTATG
>CAZQOL010000067.1:0-3645 GCA_964595185.1 uncultured Candidatus Saccharibacteria bacterium
TTATTAATGATAGTATTATACACCTTTTTAAAACTTATCAAAATCAAACCACGGTGGTATGCTAGAGAAGATGAGAAAAGATAAGGCGGTAGCATTTGCCCTAAGGAAAGAAGGCAAATCATATAGAGATATTCAGAAAGAACTTGGTGTATCAAGAAGTACTTTGTGTGATTGGTTTCGAAATGAAGAATGGTCAACACATATAAAAAAATCTAATTCAAATAAAAACATTATCTTAAGCACTGAGCGCTTGAGGTTGTTGCAAGAAGGAAGAAATAGAATGCTTTTAGATAAATATAGTAAGGCTGAATTAGAAGCAGAAAAAGAGTTTTATATTAATAAAAAAGAACCCTTATTTATGGCAGGTTTAATGATTTATGCTGGCGAAGGTGACAAGCGAAATAAAAACAACAGCAGAGTTAGTAATTCCGAATTTTATATACATAAAATTTTTATTATGTTTACAGAAAAATACCTTGATATTGCAAGAGATAATATTAAAGTGAGTCTTATTTTATACCCAGATCTTGACGCTGGGGTTTGTTTGGATAAATGGTCGTCTGAATTGAATATAGCAAAATCCAATTTTTATAAAACACAATTTATTAAGGGTCGAGAAAAAACAAAAAAGTTGCAATATGGAATTGGAATTAGTATAATAGCTACTACTGTTGTAGTAAAAAAGAAAATATTAAAATGGTTAGAATTAATTTCAAGCGAAAACTTTAAATAATAGCGGGATTGGTTCAGTGGTAGAACAAATGGTTGCCAATCATTTGACAGGGGTCCGATTCCCCTATCCCGCACAAAAGAAAAATTTAATATGATTAAGATTAATTTACGGTATGACCTTTATTAGTCCTTTATCCCCAAATAAAACCTTTTAAAAATATGATTTATGTGGATAAGTATGTGCGCATTGTTCATAAAAGACACTATTAATAGAGACATATTTACGGACAAAAATTGTTATTACTCCAGAATACGTTGGTAATTATAGATAGATTCGGAAAACATTATAATAAGGAAGATTTTATGTCCATTATAATAAAAAGTGTTTCATGTGAAACGATTTTAATTGTTACACATGTAACAATTAGGTAATATGAAAAATTTTACTTCAAATACTCAAAAAATTGGGGAACTGGGGGAAGATGTTGCTTGTAAATTTTTAGTAAAAAACGGTTTTTCTATTTTAGAAAGAAATTATACAAAAAAATGGGGTGAGATAGATATTATCGCTCAAAAAGAAAATGTATTATATTTTATTGAAGTTAAATCAAGAAGTGTTTCAAGTTTAGATTTTGTGTCCAAAAAATTTGATCAACACGACGATGGAATCAGTCGACCTGAAGACAACATGCATCCATGGAAACTGAAAAGACTAAGAAGGGTAGTGGAGACTTACTTGATTAGTCGTAGGCTTGGTTATACTGATTGGCAATTTGATCTTCTTGTTGTTTATTTAGACTTAGAAGAAAGGAGAGCAAGGGTGAGGAAGATTGAGAATATAATTTTGTAGGGTAGAGAGTCTTTCTCTACGAGAACAGTATGCCTTTTCAATGGATATTGATAAAATCAAAATCCATAATGAAAAGCCTTTCGCCTCCCTTACGCAAACAAAGAAGTTTGTTTGCTATCCCGCACAAATATAAAAATCTGCTTATTAGGCAGATTTTTATATTTGTGCGGGATAAGGGAGTCGAACCCTTCACCACAGTTTGGAAAACTGTTATTTTACCGATAAACTAATCCCGCAAATGTTTAATTAATATACACTATTTGTAATATTAATTCAATATAAAATCATCAAAATTAAAAAATTGTAATAATCCTAAAATATGATACTATATGATGATTATATCGGGGTGTGGTGTAACGGCTAACATTCCTGTTTTGGGAACAGGCGACTCCGGGTTCGAATCCCGGCACCCCGACAATAAAAAATAATTCTCGTTAGAGGTTTATTTTTATCGATTGGGTGAACAAGCCAACTGCTTTGCTTGTGCCCGGGATCCGAAAGGCTTTTCATTATCGAAGATTGAAAAGCACCCGCGGCCGTTGGGCGAGAATCCCGGCACCCCGACAATTTAAAAAATCTCTTTTGAGAGCTTTTTTGATGATACTGAAATAATAATTACTTGCAAGTCATTTGCATTTGTGATAAAGGAAAAAAATGCAAAAAGTAGAAGATTTTAAAAAAATATTGAAAGAAAATGATTTTAAATGTACACCTACTCGTTTAAAGATTATTGATATTTTTTTAAAAAATAATAAGCCGATTAGTGCCGAATATATTTATAATAAGTTAAAAAACGATATTGATGAGGCAACGGTTTACAGAACCCTTTCTTCTTTTGAAAAAAAGGGGATTCTAAGAAGAATTGATTTGAGAAAAGATTCTCTTCACTATGAATTAAATAATCACCACCACCATCATATAATTTGTACTAAGTGTGGTGGGATAGAGGATTTTGAAGAAAACAAAGAAATTGAAAAACTTTTAGTCAAAGTTGTTCAAGATTCAAATAAATTTAAAAGTATAACAGAACATTCCTTGGAGTTGTTTGGACTTTGTAAGGTTTGTAACTAAAGATGATAACAAATTATTTATATGGAATTGGTGGTGTTTTAATCGTCAGTTTAATATCATTAGTTGGAGTTTTTTCACTTTCAATGAAGGAAGAAGTTTTAAAGAAATATATCAATTTTTTTATTAGCTTGGCCATTGGAGCTTTACTCGGTGACGCTTTTATTCATATTATTCCAGAAGCTCTCGAGGGGAGTTTAAATACAACACTGCCGAGTGTTTTAGTTATAGTTGGCATTCTTTTATTTTTTGTTATTGAAAAATTTATTCATTGGCACCATCACGGGGAAGATAAAGAGGAAGAACACATTCACCCGGTTGGGAAATTAGTTTTATTTACTGATGGATTTCACAATTTTATTGACGGGGTAATTATTGGAGCCAGTTTTTTGATTAGTTTGCCGGTTGGGATTGCTACCACCATTGCCGTCATTTTACATGAAATACCTCAAGAAATAGGGGACTTTGCCGTTCTGATACATTCTGGTTATTCAAAGAAAAGAGCGCTATGGTTAAACTTTATTTCGGCACTAGCGGCATTCCTTGGTTTGGCATTTGTATTTATCTTTGGAGATGTGATTGAAAATTTTGTGATGTGGGTTGTTCCAATTGCGGCAGGGGGCTTTATTTATATTGCCGTGGCGGATCTTATACCAGAGCTTCATAAAACAAAGAATATCAAACATTCATTAATTCAATTGGCGGTAATAATGATAGGAGTAATCTCAATGGTCGCATTATTGTTAATTGAATAAAAAAGTTTAATAGGATAAAAGAAAAACCACCCATAGATAGAATAGAGTGGTTTTCTTTAGATTTAATTGCTTTATAATAACAATCAAATTATTTAACAGCGTCTTTCAAAGCTTTTGCAGCTCGGAATTTTGGAACTTTTGTTGCAGCTACTTTGACTTGCTCTCCTGTCTTTGGGTTGCGAGCCATACGAGCTGCGCGGGCCTTAACAGAAAAGATTCCAATACCTGCAATTGATACTTCGTCACCTTTTTTCAAGGTTGCAACGATAGCATCGAACATTGCGTTCACAATTTCTTCAG
>CAZQOL010000068.1:0-3639 GCA_964595185.1 uncultured Candidatus Saccharibacteria bacterium
ACGGAATTCAAACTACTGTACTACTGACCTTGTGGAGTTACTCTAATACTTTCATTCGCCTCGGACGTTCCTTTGGGCTAGTGCCAATACACACTTTTTCTTTACTTAACCACGCCCAAAACGGAAGATATCCGAGGCTTCAAAAAAGATGAAATTGCTATTTTTTAGAAAGACGAAATAAAAATCTTTCCCAATCAGAAATACCAAAAGGATAACTTGTACCAATAAATGGCCCCTTATATTCGAAATTGTGCCAAGGATAAATCACAAACATCGATTTTTCATCCTTTTGATTTATTAAGGGTTCAGTGCATACATTGATACGTGAAATCTTTTTAACTTGATTTTTCCTATTTAAGACATAATAAGGTGCTGTATCTTTAGAGCAAAATTCTAAACCTAGCCTTCTTGCTCTATCAATTAATGATGTAAATAACGGGCGTCTATATCCGGATCTTACTTCGGGACTATCAAACAACTCTTTGAAAACCCCTGCTGGAAGATTTATTAGTATTTCATCCCGAGTATCTTTATCATTAAATATATCCGATTTCTTTAAAAAGTACTTAGCATTATCTTCAACAATAATTTGTGAAGTTTCTAAATCTGTAATTAATTTTTCGCCTGGTTTCCCGCCAATGGAAACATGATCCCGTGTAACTCTAAATTCAGGAAATTTGGAATAAATGTATTCGACTGATTTTGGTAATTTTTGAAAAACACCAGGTTCTAAAGACCCAACATATGCTTTAGTGTTCTCGTTTATCTCTTGGTTATTATGAGCCACTTCTTCTTTCGAACACTCAAAAATAACTAACATATCTTTCTCTATGTCTCTGCCTCTCCTTAGTTTTTCTAAATCATCTCTTCCTTCAGAAGCAAAGTGGTAAATATTTCCGTCAATACTATATAAAGATATTAATTCGTCTCTATTTAAAGTCTCTTTATTTTTTATTTTACTTTCTAAGGTTACAAATTTTCGTTCGTCTGGAATAAATCTGGCAAGATTATCTTTAAATAAATGTTTAAGCCTATAGAAAGCTTGGTCATAAGAATGATAACTTTCCCAATCATACTTTTCCATATCTTGGTGGATATGTGTAACTGTATCAGGAAGTTTAGCAAGTATATCAATTGTTATTTTACCTAACCATACCCTTGTATTTTCATTAATCTGTTCTGGTGAATAGGCGATCTGTTCTTTTTCACATTCAAACATAACATCTAGATGATTTCTAATATCTGATTTTTGTCTTAAGCGAGCAATTCTGTAATAATCTGACACACCTAAAAATGTCTCTATTTTTTGGTTAATTTCAAAAAGGTATTCGAAATCAGCTTTATTAAGTGGTATGGAGTTATCTATTTTATTTTCAATCTCATTGGTTCGTTCAGAAAGAATCCGTGCGTCCTCTTCTTTTTTTCGTCCAGTTTTGATTTCGTGAACTATTTTATATCCTTCTCCAAAACTATCAATCGACTGATCGAGTGCATATAAAAATCTAATATCTTTTATTGTAAACGGTTCATTTTGCTTATGTTTTCCATATAATTCATTAAGATGTTTTGTATCTTTAGCTCTTTTAATAATTTCCTTACTGAATTGCTCTGAATTATCTAGTACATAATCAGATATAAGTAAATAATCATTATTTTTATCTCTTTTATTTCTTATCTCTTGAATTCGAGGATCATCACCATAACCAAAACCCTTAATTTTTGATTTTATTTCGTATAAAAATATAAGATCTTCTGCTGATAAACTCTCATTATCTTTCTGTTCAATTAAAGTCAATCTTTTCATATCCTCTGACTTTTTCTGATAACTTTCTGCTTCACTTCCAAAATCTTTTAGTTTTTCTTCCAATACACCTTGCATTATCGGCTCAAGATTTTGGTGAGGTAGAATACCTCTAACCTCACCGATCTGATTACCTTGCATACGTATTGCAATTCTAGGTTGCTGAGCACCGTCTTTATCGGCTGTGTAATACACATAAAAATCTCCAGACTCGATCTGTGTTTTAGCAGTAGAGTGCCCAGCGGTACACCATCCTGTACCTTTATTTTCTAAGGATTGGAATAGCTTCTCTGCATCTTCCATATTTCCTTTCTCGTATTTAACCCATTCTCCCTTTATTTCTTCATTCGACTCAACTTGTTGTTCTAAAGTTTTTTGAATGAGTTCACCATAGATAGTTGGGAATTTTTTAGAAAATAATTCTTGAACTTCTTCGTCTTTGAGATTTTTATTATCCTCTTTTACTTTTTCATAGGCGTCAGCAATTTGTGCGAGTGGCTCTCTGTATATATCAGGAAAGGGAGCGACAGTTGAAGAAGTACGTTTTTTGAATTCTCCTCTTTCTTTATCAAATTGAGAAAGTCTGGTGATATTTTTCCAAACATAATACTTAAACCATGTTGGATATACTGCATCATCTGAAGAAAGATAATCTATCCAAGCATCAAGAGAAGCTCTCTGGTCCTCTATAGCAGTATTTATCATTTGCTCTCGAATATTTTCAGGAATTTCTTCTGCCACCTGTCCTCGTTCACGAGCAATTCGCTTTTGAAGTTCGAAATAACTATCTGGAAAATTTTCTGGTTTTATAAGGAGAGAGTCATATATTTTGTCACGAAACATTTCAATGTTTCTTTTTCGAGTATCCTCATTAGGATTAAGAAAAATATTTTCTAGTCTATCCATGTACGCTTCAATACGAGGTGATGGATCATTTGGAACCTTCTCGTCCTCAAGGCGTTCTTGTTTTTCTACTGCACTAGAGACTTCATCACTTTTTTGAAGTTCAGGGTCTTTGATATGTAGTGGATGTTTCTCGAATGACATATAATTATTTTGACTCTTATCCTCTTACCGCCTTAACAATTTCAGCAGTATCTTTAACTAATTTTTTAGATAATACTGGCTCTTTGTCGATCAATGATGGTGGAGCACAGAGAACATCAGTGGCTTTTTCAATAAATCTAGTTCTTATATCAGCATCTTCAGCTAAATTATTAAGAATGTTGTGGAAGGATTGAGCTACAGTCTTTCTGTTTGCATAATCATTTCTTAATTTTACTAAACTTGAGTATTGAGAGCTACAAAACCAAACCGCACTAAGAAAAACTAAATCAATAACGTAATACTCAAATTTATCGTACCAAACTTTACTTGATGATAACCAGATTGAAATTATTGTAGAAATAGCTAAGGCTCCTCCAATACCCATTAACCATTTTAACCAAAACATCGCTTCTTTTTCATAAACATCCTCTTGTTCTTTATATGCTGAAGCTAATTTTTTTAGTTCCTTACGATCTAATTGAGTTTGTTTTTCCTCAATATCTTCATTAAGAGTTTCAATTTCACCTTCCAATTCCTCAACTTTAGTTTGGTGTTCTTCCTGAATAATTTCTTCTTTCTGTTTCCATTCCGTGTTAAGTCTATCAATTTCTGCCCTATGTTCATTTTTTGAAATTTCTGAATTAGAAACAAGTTCTTTATTTTGTATCTCTAATTCAGAAATTTTTTGCTCCAATTCTAATCTTGATTTTTTCATATCATTATTATTTTAGTAGTTCATCAGTTGAAACCCCAAGAGCCTTCGCGAGATTAGTAATTGTTGAAAGTGTTGG
>CAZQOL010000069.1:0-3578 GCA_964595185.1 uncultured Candidatus Saccharibacteria bacterium
AAACGTTACCAAAAGTATTAAAAAAGCTGTTAAACAAGCAGAAAATGTTTTGGGAATAAAAATCAAAAGGGCCTATATTTCTATTGGCGGTATCAGTTTAAGTTCATCTATCTCAACTGGTTCAGTTATCATTTCGAAAGCTGATCAAGAAATAACAAATTTAGATGTCCAAAAAGTGATTTCAAATAGTGAAGAAAATCTCGATATTGTAAATAGAAAAATAATACATACTATCCCTATCGGCTATAAGTTAGATGGCAAAGAAATATATGTCAGACCCGAGGGCTTAAAAGGAATAAAATTAGAAGTCAAAACTTTATTTATTACTTGTCTAAAACAAAATATTGATGATTTAATCACCTGTTTAACGCTCGCTAAAATTGATATTGAAGAGATATCAGCTTCTCCGCTCATAACCGCCAATATTTTACTTGGCAATAAACAAAAAGTGGCAGGCTGTATACTTGTTGATATTGGAGCAGAAACTGTCGGAACTATCGTTTATGAGAATAACCTTCCAATTTCTCTAAGCGTCTTTCCAATTGGTAGTATGGATATTACTAAAGACATTGCTCTTGGTCTTAAGATCTCTCTTGAGGAAGCTGAAAGTATAAAACTTGGAAGCGTGATCGGTGGTGATTATTCAAAGAAAAAAATTGATGAAATAATTGAGGCTCGCTTAAGTGACATGTTTGAATTAATTGGGAATCAATTAAAACGTCTGAAACGAAATGAGCTTCTTCCTGCTGGAATTATTATTACTGGGAACGGTTCATCACTAAACAATATTGAGCAAATCGCTCGAACCCAACTGAAACTTCCTGTGAAAATCGGACCGATTGATTCAACTTTAAATAATAAATATAAAATTCGAGATGCTTCATGGTATACAGCCTATAGTCTTGCCTTATCTCCTCTTGATGAAATCTCAAACAATATTTCAAACGGTTCCCTTTCTTCAAATGTTAAAGAAGTAAAAAGTTTCTTTAAATCAATCCTTTCACAGCTTCTTCCCTAAAACATTTTGATCAGTAAAATGTTCAGGCGAAAATTTGTAAGCAAATTGTTTTAGCCTTAACTATATTTGACTATTTATCCTGGAAATGTCAAATGTTTCTTTTTTTTGAATTTCTGGTATTATATATTCACATAAACTTATTATTAATAAAGACTTACAGTCTCACAAATATATGCCAAAATTAAATCCAGACATAGAATCTTTCGCAAGAATTAAAGTAATTGGAATTGGTGGATCAGGTAAAAACGCCTTAAACCATATGATTAATTCCAAAGTCCGAGGAGTCGAGTTTATTGTCATGAACACTGACACTCAGGACCTGCATAATTCTTTTGCTGAAAAAAAGGTTCATTTAGGAAAAAACTTAACAAAAGGATTAGGAGCAGGAATGAATCCAGAAATCGGACGACGTGCTGCTGAAGAAACAAAGGCTGAAATCCAAGATGTTATAAAAGGAGCCGATATGGTTTTCATTGCTTGTGGTATGGGCGGAGGAACTGGTACAGGGGCTGCACCTATTGTTGCTCAAGCTGCCAAAGAACAAGGAATCTTAACTGTCGCCGTTGTGACAAAACCATTTTCATTTGAAGGTAATCAAAGAAGGAAAGTAGCTGACATGGGCTTAGCTGAACTTGAAAAAGAAGTTGATGCTATTTTAGTTATTCCAAACGACAGATTAATTGTCATCTCTGGTAAAGATGTTGGATTCCGTCAGGCTTTTGCCATGTGTGATGAAGTCTTGAAACAAGCAGTTGAAGGAATTTCAGAATTAATAACGACACCAGGAATGATCAATGTAGACTTTGCTGATATTAAGGCTGTGATGTCAGATGCCGGATCCGCCTTAATGGGCGTTGGTATTGCTGCTGGAGAAGGACGCGCTGAAAAAGCTGCTCTTCTTGCTATTAATTCTCCCCTACTTGATCTTTCAATATCAGGAGCACGAGGAGTATTATTTGCAATCTCAGGAGGAGATGATTTAACTATCCATGAAATCCAAGATGCTGCTAAAATAATTACGGAATCAATAGACAAAGATGCAAAAGTAATTTTTGGAACAATCAGAGATGAAAAATTAAAAAAAGGAGAAATGAAAGTGACTGTAATTGCAACTGGTTTTCCAACAGATATGCCTAAGCGATCTCTATTTCAAGCTAGTCAAACAAAAACTACTGACCCAACAATAAATAATTCAACTAAAGAAGAAATCATCCAATCAGTAAAAAAAGAACTTCCCAAAAATGATAGCACCGACTATATAAAGAAAACAGAAAAAGTTGATAATGATTTATTTATTGATGACACTGATGACTGGAGTACAGTCCCTGCATTTTTGAGAAGAAATAAAAAGTAGTGGTATTTAAAAAGACAAGCATATATAAAATTTTTTGAGTAGGTGTGGGCGCGCCGTAGCCCTGAGGGCGGAGAGGGATAAGCGAAAAAAATTTTATATATGCTTGTCTTTTGTGTTACAATATTGATTATGTTTATATATTTTATTAATTTATTCACTAGAAGCTAAAAATTAGCTACTAGAAACTAATCTATGTACGATTTAATCATTTTAGGAGGAGGACCCGCAGGAACAGCTGCCGCAGTTTACGCTGCTCGCAAACAACTTAAAGCTGCAATAGTTACAAGTGAATTCGGTGGGCAATCTATAGTCTCTGAGACTATTTATAATTGGATTGGAACTCCAGAAATTTCAGGCAATCAATTAGCCGATAGTCTTAAAAAACATGTCACTTATTACAAGGGACCTTTTCTAGATGTTATTGAAGGAAAAAAAATTACTGAAATCAATAAAGTCGAAAATAAAATAATCACTAAAACCGAATCAGGGGACACGTTGGAAAGCCTAGCAGTGATTGTTGCCACTGGAAGTGGACGTCGAAAACTCGAAGCTATCAATGCAGACATATATGAGCATAAGGGTATTACTTATTGTGCTTCTTGTGATGGACCAATGTTTGCCGATCAGGATGTTCTAGTAATCGGAGGTGGCAATGCCGCTTTTGAGACTGCAATGCAATTGCTTGCCTATTGTAAGAGTGTAACTTTGATTCATCGAAGTGCGGAATTTAGAGCCGATCAAATTACAATAAATAAAATTTTAGAAAATCCTAAATTTAAAGCAATAACAAACGCCGAAATCCTAAGAGTAGATGGTGATAAATTTGTTGAATCATTAACTTATAAAGATAAAATAAGTGGCACAGAGACGACACTTGCGACAACTGGAATTTTTGTTGAGATTGGACAAACCCCAAATACTGATTTCGCTAAAGGTGTGGTTGAAATTGACCAAATCGGGAAGATTGTCGTTGACCCAATGACCCAAGCAAGCTCAGTCCCTGGTATATGGGCCGCGGGAGACTGCACCAATGGAAGATATCATCAAAACAACATCGCCACTGGCGATGCCGTCAAAGCTCTCGAAGACGCTTATATTTGGATTCATAAAAATAAATAAAGCTACTACAAAAATAATAAAAACAAAATAGTCTTATCAAAGGGGCTTGTGAGCGCGACGGCGCGAACACTGAACGAATTTTCACCA
>CAZQOL010000070.1:0-263 GCA_964595185.1 uncultured Candidatus Saccharibacteria bacterium
TTTTTCCTTTCAGTCTTGTAAGGATTTGATCAAGTAAAAAATTTAACGGGAATTCAAAATTTACTTATTTTTATAATTATCAAAGGTCTCTGCAATCCCTGCAGAATATTTCCAAAACGAAGGGATGTAAAACGATCCTGATAGTAATAATGATATTTAAGTTGAGGTATTAAAATCTTCGTCTTTATGATGATGGCTTTTTGATATTTCCACTTAATTATCTTTTCAAAAAACCAACATTATAAAATGTTGGTTTTTTGCTT
>CAZQOL010000070.1:316-3577 GCA_964595185.1 uncultured Candidatus Saccharibacteria bacterium
AAAACAACAAAAAGTGGTTTCTTTAGTGTGTGGAAATGTAGGGAAAATAGGGAGTAAGGCAGAGATTTTACGGCAAGCTGGATATTCTGCAAGTGTAGTTAATAATCCTGACCATGTGTTTAACTCCAAACCAATTAAACAAGCAATGAACACCACTATTCAAAAAATGTGGTCAATTTCTGAAAAAGTACTTACTGCCTTAGAGAATAAATCATTCGAAAAAGAAAGTGCTTACAACCTCGCTATGATCTCAAGCATAATGACGAGAAGTTTGGAACTGCTGGAAGGTCGACCAACAGACAGAGTGGAATTTGAACTTCCAGATGAAGAGAGAGCGAGGTTGAATCGATTACTAGAAATGAATAGTCGTAAATAAATATGATGAATTTGAGTCATCTAGCAATTCAAGATTTACGCCTAGCTATCCAAAAATCATATGGAGATACTTTTGATAGTAATTTATCAGACGAAGAAGTAATCGAGATTGGAATGCTGTTACTAAATATTCTAGCAGAAAGCTTAATAATAAAAACATCACATTTATAAAATCTATGGATAAAATAAGAGATCTGAGAATTAAGGAGAAATTTTTTGTAGATGATTTATATCTAAATGGCTATGCCCGTCTATGTGGAATATATGCAACTGGGGTATATTTATCTCTTTGCAGACATTCTAATAAAGAACAAACTTGTTTCCCTTCTAAAAAACTCATAGCAAAAGAACTAAAAATAAGCGAAAGGTCAGTTTTTGGTGCAATTAAAATTCTTGAAAAATGGAATATCATAAGAGTCAAACCTCAAGCAAGAAAAGCAAGCGGGTTATATAAGAATAATATTTATATATTGCTTGATAAATCAAAATGGAAACCTAAACCGCAAGCGCATGGTACCGACGGCGTACAAATACACAGACCGCAGGCAATTTACAACAATAACCGCGAGCACATATTGCCCAATAATGAAACAAATATTAAGGAAACAAAAGTTAATGGGGAGAATATAAAAAAATTAAAAGAAGAATGTCGAAAAATTATTCAAAAATCTTAACATTAATTCCAATATATGATAAGTATTAAGAGCACATTTTATAAAATCCAAGATAAACAGCCATCATTGGGAGCTTTCCCTGTTTTAGCTCAAGTAGTAAAAGGAAAAAGATTCGCGCAAAGTTCAATTACAAGAGTATTCACAAAATTGGTGCCAAAAAACGAATACGTTTTATCAGAGAGAAGGGCCTTAATTAAATATCTGACCAATCTCTCTAACCCCCTTGAGGACGACACGATAATCGCAAAAAATAAGCAAGGAAGCCTGTTTCAAAGAGGAATTGATAATGTTACTGTTTAGAGAAAAAAGGTCCCTCATTCTTCAAAATTACAAAATCTTATAAATATGATAAACTATAAGTGCTACATCAAGAGAACCACAAGAATAATAGTACTGTTCTTGTGAACAAAAACGAGGTAATAACATTCTCTTGGTGTAGCAATTAAGAATAAATGTTGTTACCTCATTTTTGTTTTATGAATAATAATAGCCAACTAGATTTTACAAAACTAAAAGTCGGAAATTATAATAGAAAATCTTCAGAGAGTGAGGACAAGCAAATGCTTTCCATTAGTTCTCAAAAAGATGAGGCTAAAAGAATATCAGAATTTTATAAACTTCCTAAATATGTAGAGGTTTTCGAGGAATCAAAATCTGCAAAGAAAGAATTTCTTAGACCCGAGTTTATGAAAATGGTTGATATGATTAAAAAAGGGACCATTGATTCTATCGTGTGCTGGAAATTAGACAGACTAGCTAGAAATATGACTGAAGGAGGAATGCTTATTGATCTCATTAGTTCTGGTGTCATAAAAGCTATCATTACCCACGATAAAGTCTATTATCCATCTGATAATGTTTTGCTCATGTCAGTAGAATTTGGACAAGGAAAACAATTTGTGAAAGATCTATCGGTTAACGTAAAAAGAGGTCAAGATAAAAAAGCTAGAATGGGCATTCCTCATGGTGTAGCATCCTTGGGTTTTCTTAATGACAAAACCGAAGAAAGAGGAAACAGAAATTGGATGGTAGATGAAATTAGATTAGGTAAAATAAAAATACTGTTAGATATGTTTTTAACTGGAACTTATTCTGCTGGGAAGTTACATAAACATGCCATAGAAGAGCTAAAGCTGACGACAGTAGAAAGAAAAAGAAGCGGAGGTAATCTTATAACTTCATCACGAATATATGAAATCTTAAAAGATCCTGTTTATGCTGGTTTTTTCTTTCTTGGAGGAGAAAGATATTGGCTAAGCAACAAACTGCCACGCTTAATTACAGAAGATCAGCATAATAAAATAAAGATGATTCTTTCTGGTAAAAACATTCCTAAGATTCAAGAACACAAAACTGTTTATTCTGGCTTTATTAATTCTTCAGAGGGTAATTTTATGGGACAAGATGTTAAGTATCAGCTTATATGTGACTGTAAATATAAATTTGCATATCGAAACAAGATCCATTGCACTAAATGCCATAAAGAAATAACTGAATTAGAGAATCCTAAATATCTTGGTTATATTCACTATTATGATGTTAAGAAAAAGAAAGCTGGTATCAAAGCTAAATCCATAGAAGAATCAATTATTGATAAATACATTACAAAATTTGCAAATGAAAATTTGATCTTCTCTAAAGAATTTGCTGATTGGTCTAAAAAATATATTACAGAACTTAAAAATCAAGAAATTAGTAATAAAGTTCTACTAGAAAGATCTAAGGAAGAAAGAAGAATTGAATTAGAAAACAAAAAGTCTCGTTTAAGAGAAATGTTTAGAGATGAGCAGATAACTGAAGTTGAATATAAAGAGGATCTAAGTAGCTTAAATGAAAAATATAAAGATGTAGGTGAAAATAGTAAATCTATTGATTGGTATTCTGAGATGAATGAGATTGTAGACATTACACAGGAATTAGGTTTCGTTCTTAAGAATGGGACAATTCAAGCTAAAAGAAATATTCTATCAAAACTTGGTTCGAACCTAACTTGGAACGGAGAAATCCTTAATATTTCCAACAAAAAATCAATAAATAAACTTGTTGAGAGGATAATTAGTATGAGATTAGAATTTCCAAGGTTCGAACCTAAAACTTTCTTTACAGCACAAGGGTTAAATGAAAAAACAGACGGTTTTTCGCCTGTTTTTTCTACTATGCTCCGTGGGTAGGGATCGAACCTACGACCAATCGCTTAACAGGCGATCGCTCT
>CAZQOL010000071.1:0-260 GCA_964595185.1 uncultured Candidatus Saccharibacteria bacterium
TTTTATCAAATATCTCCTTTTCATAATTATCAAATTCTTCTTTTATTTTAGTAGGATTTGAATCATTTTCATAATACTCCACAATACTTGAAGGTACACCGTAATCACTTGCGATTCTACCCGATTCTGACAACGCATTGTATTCTAATTTCATTAATAATTTATCTATACCAACAATGTCCTCAATATCTTTTGAAGTCTTTTGAGATATAGAAAATTTATACATAATATTAAATACTCCTAAATATTTAACAACCTGA
>CAZQOL010000071.1:270-3549 GCA_964595185.1 uncultured Candidatus Saccharibacteria bacterium
TTAAGGTATTGTATATAAAATCTGATGTTTCTTTTATTGCAACATCGACAGTTTTTCCATCCTTAATTTTATAGTTCATAGATCCTATAAAACCATCTTTTAAATAAAAATAAACTAAATTAGTTAAAACAGAATACTGTTTATCTTTCCCTATTTTATAACCTATAAGAAACTTAACTTTTTGACTTTTTACAATAGGCTCAATGGTGTCCAGTATTGCCTGGAAACCGTCGTAGTCTATATTCATCGTTTTAAAGTTTATATTTTGTATCAGTTTTTTTATTTCTTCATGTTCAAGGTCAGTTAATCCTTGAATACTGTCATAAATTTTAATTTTATCTAAACGACTAACAATTTTATATTGATTAAAAATTGAATCAGGTATATTTCTTTGTGATTGTTCCTGCTTAATATCTTTAACTTTTTCTTTATCTAAATCAGAAAGAAATTCTTCCTTTGTGTAAAACAAATCAATTTCATCTTTCGGAGAATTAACATCGTAATTTTTGTGTTTAAGACCCTCAGAATTAGAGTCTATAGCTTTTATAAAATCATTTTGAAGAACTATAACCCTCCCGCTGTAGTGGAATAAAAATCTACCCGCTCTACCTGCGATATTTTTTGCATCAAATTTTTTGAGATCTTTTCTTCCTTTTTTACTATCTAAAACGATTAAGTTTTTTGCTGATGTGTTTACCCCTTCAGTTATTGTGGTTGTAGATATTAATATTTTAATTTGACCGCTGTTAAACAAATTAATTATTTCTTTTTGTATGTATTTTGGTATTAGACCATGATGAATTCCTATACCATGTTTTAATGCATTAATTAGAATCCATCTCTTATCAAAAGAGTTAGAAACGTGGTTTAAGAATGACTCATACCCCGAACTGTCATGGTCTAAAAAGATTCCTGATTCTATTATTTTTTTAGCACATGACTCAACACCATTTTTGGTTGAATTATATATTATGGCATTTTCATCAATTTCCTTTATACCTTTAATTATTTCAATAAGTCGTGAAGTTTTTTTAGTGCTTTCAAAATCAAATACCAATTTATCATCAACCTCACAATGCTTCTTTGTTTTAATGTCACTAATTGTCTTGTTTACAATCTCATAATTATTATAGTCAATTAATTTTATCTTATTCTGAACCAAAAACTTATCAAAAGAGTTATTATAATTTTCATCATCTGATCTTGAAAAATCTATATAAGGACCAGCAAGTAAAACGTCGACATTTTTCTTTAATGAGTAAAAAACAGCTAGACGATAAGCAACATCTCTCTCATTTTCTTTTACCTCTTCATCGATAATATAATCATTGTCTATTTTATAGACCTCATAAACAAAAGCAAAGTCAAAGTCAATTTTTGATTCATTTTTTTCGATAAATGACAAAAACCTTTCTGGTGTATAAATAAACAAGTTATTTTCTCCAAAGCTCTCAACTTCACTTAATGTGTGCACTGTATACTTTTCTCTAAAATAAGAATAGTTATCGTCTGAGATAATTTTTTCTAAGTTTTCTGATAATAAAGCAACTGTAGGAAAAATTAATACAACATTCTTGTAATTCATTTTACTTATCAGCTCAAATACAACATGAGTCTTACCAAAAGATGTACTAGCAGAAAGAAAGAAACGGTTTAATTCATTCGGTTTAAATAAATCAATAATGTCTTTTTGATATTTATGAACTTTATTATTTTCTGAAGTGTGTAGAGTACTCTCATAAAAAATTGAAGAGAATGTATTTAAATCAAAATTATCTATTTCTATTTGATGTTTAAACTTTCCTAGCAAATCATAGAAATGAGGAACTCCTATTATGTTAGAAATATACTTTAAAAAATTTAAATCCTGTTGAGATATTTTTTCACTTTTTATTATGTCGAAATATTTACAAACTGAAGAAACTAGTTCGTAGTCCTTCATCTCACCTTTTCTATATTTATTAATGTCAATTATGACATCAGTTGTTTTTTTGATTCTATCCATTGTATAACGTTAGACTTAATTTCACTCACACTCTTCAAAGGAATAAGTATGAAGAAAATACTATAATCGACAGACAGTGAAACCGTTGATGTCTTATAGTTTTTTTCTATATGCTCTGGAATCTTTTTTATATTAAGATCATATCCTTTTTCGTCTTCTTCATACATAAGAAGCACTGGATAAATTAATTTAATATTATGTTTTTTAAGTTCCTCAGAAATCTTGATATTTGGGTTCATCTCCCAATTACTTAAAACAGTATCCATCTTGCTTCCTTGTATATTTAAATTATTTTTATGATTATGAATCTCTAAAATATTTTTTTCTAAATATGAATCGGAGAGTGCTTTTTGAATATTATCTAAAACACTCTTTACAGCTTTGGTGTGACTAATGTGAAATTTTGCTTCGCCAAACCAAAGCTCGAGACCCCCATCATTATTTTCTAACAAATGATAAGAGTCATACCCTTTTGTTTCAGAGTTTTCCAATGGGTTGTAAAAATACCCTCTCGCAATGAGGGGTTTTGCTTTAAACATTACAAGTAAAATACTATAGAGTAAAACTTCACCAAAAAAGCCATACTTCTTTTTAACACTCTCCTCTGCTTCTGGGTTATATTTAAGTTTATTTTTTAATGCAACAGTATGTAAATTTAAATAATCTTTTTCTTTTAAATCAAACTCATTAAATGAATACTCGATTATAGAATTGTAAATTATTTCCCCTAAAGCATCTCTATCTTCAACTGTGTAACATTTATCATTTTCAGTAGAGAAAATAGTACTCAAAATACCTACCTTATTATTAGGTAGGTCGTACTTATAAACAATTGTTTTTTCTATTAGATCTAAAAGGTTTTTCCGCATGGTTACAATTCCTTCATTCTACTCTTTTTACAGTAAAATACTACACATTAAAAAATTAGTTTGTAAACCTGTCTTAATCAGAAAATATCACTTTTAAAGTAGAACCTTTTTACCCTGTGTGATAGTATTATTGAATATGAATATCATCTACATTTTAACAAACGTGGCAATGCCTGGGTACATAAAGATTGGTAAAACAAATGACCTTGATAGAAGAGTTAAAGAACTCTCAAGACATTCAGGTGTACCTCTCCCTTTTGAAGTTTTCTATGCTTCAGAAGTAAATGATATGGATTTCGTTGAAAGAAAGTTACACGAAGCTTTTGGAAGAACAAGAGTTGCGGAAAATCGAGAGTTCTTTACTGAAACACCTGAACGAGTTGTTGCCGCACTTAAATTAGCTGA
>CAZQOL010000072.1:0-3484 GCA_964595185.1 uncultured Candidatus Saccharibacteria bacterium
TAAACTAAAACATTCTTCTATGTTTGAAATAATTCCCTATCGGCCCAGGTATTTATTCTTGAGGCCAAACATTCCAATCTTCACACATGATGTCCGTTTGACTTGCTAACCATGGGCAACGTTTACCATCAGGATACTCAATATAAAGATATGGCAATGTCATCTTTGAATTGGCATCTGGAAATTGAGATTTCACAGGTAGGCCTTTCCCATTCCACCCATCCCTTGAAATAAATTGCCCTTGCTTTACAGCAATCAATGCTTCACTAAAATTCATTTTATTCACCACCTTTCACAGTCCAATTCATTACTTTGAATTAATCCACAAAGTAAAACAAACGGGAATAATCACTACAAAAATAATCCATGCAAATAAATATGTATTCACTTAATCACCTCGCGAATGAATAATTCTACGTTTTTCCCAATGTATTCATTTAGTCCGTTATACAAGTCATATAAGTTTCCGGAAAATATATGAGTCGCTAGGATTTGTGGATACTTGGCGATGATGGCTTTGGCTGTATCCATAAACTCATCGCCAACGTATGGAGCATTGTAATAAATATCTTTTAAAAGATTGGATAATTCCTTTTCTTGGATTGTCATAATTATTCAACTAAGTCTTCAATGCGATTCTCTAAAGAATTCAATGCTCTTTGCATTCCCTTTATCACATCAAGTATCTCGCCTTTGATGTGTTCAATCGAACTTGTTTTGGGTTTCATTAAAAATGCCTTAATAACATCTTGATCTTTAACCCAGTTGTATCGGTAAATTGTTTCGTCCTTAACTTTCTCTAAAGCGTCTTCAATCTCTTTGTCTGTTTTATTTTCAATGATTTGAAAATGATAAAACTCTCCATCATTTTTTCTGTACATAAAAATAACATGTGTTTTTTTTTCTTCACTCACAGCATCCACCTATATCCTTCCACTCCGTATTCGCTTTGGAGTTCCCGAATCATTCCCTTGTGCTTCTCAAGTTGTCTTCTCGCATCCTCTGACCAAGCCCTGCCATGTTTCCCCATCGACTCTGTGATTGCTTCCTCACAGGTCTTGAGCTGGTTTAGTTCTCGGTTTAGGGATGTTATTTTTGTGTTCATTTACTTTTTTAAAGATTCAGACTCCAGCCTTGTTGCCTCATCCAAAAGAATAGATGGATCTTTTTTTGCATAAAGCAAAGTTATCTTGTTTTCTAATTCTTTTCCAAAGTGTTTTAACACCAAAATTGCATCCTTTGTTTTCGGATACAAATCTCCGATAACTTCAAAATCTTTCATTGTTACCATATATACTCCTGTTATTTTTAATAAATCTTCAAACAAGCCATATCCTCGATCAAAATAATCAGGCCAAATCATTTGGCCTCTATCTGTAACGCAACCTCCCAATGCGTGTTCTTCCACACAAATTTCTTTTACCAATCCTATTTCATCAACTCTAATAAATTTTACCCCATTAGAAGTTGAATCCCATCTCAGTTCACCAAGACTATCTCCAACATTTAATTTAATTTTGATCACATCCTTTCAAATGTATTTGCATTAATGCATAAAGAAGCTGCGATTCATCTGCTAAAACTTCTTCTTCTTTACCATTGGGAGAATTTTTCATTTTAGCTTCTAAAAATTTTGTTGCTTTTGATTCTTTGCCAAACGAAACAAGACATAAATCAATCCAATTCCCAAGCGTTGAATCTGCACCAGTAGATAGCTTATTCATTCCCCAATCTCCTTGTGGTAATCCATCAACACTTTCTTGATCCGGCGGCTGGCTTCTTCGGCTTGTTTCATTTGTTTGAAATAATTTCCAGTATTAAATTGAAAATCATGCTCAGGCAAGAGTGTATCCATAATCATATTTGGTTCTAAAGAATGAGAAACAATAAAGTAATATCTATTGCTTTCAGCTCTCCACCGCTCAATCACTGGCTCGAACCAATCGGGGTTATTTTCAACTGCATGTTTTTTAAAATGAACGTAATAATCTCCCATATTAGCAATAGCCTTAAATGCATACTCATTTGAACTTGCAGGATATGCTTCACCAATAGTACCGGCTTTAACAGTAGGAGTATCTTTCAAAAGTTTGTATTTCATTTTTTCTTCCCTAAACATGTCTTGGATGTTTGTATTTCAAGATTAAAATATTCCATTAACATTTTTAATTCGGTTTCTATACGAGAGAGCTGGAGATCCAATATAAATTGCTTCTGTTCATACTTATTTAAACGCTCACTTATTGCATGAATCATGTCACTATGGGAGGAATAATCCCTCTGTATGTTATGGATTAAAGAGTTTTTTACATCACAATTTAATTCTTGCGGATGCCCCAAATATTCTCTTACGCCTAAATATTTTCTTAAAACATGATCTTTCATTGTTTTCTCCTAGTTCACAAAACCAAATTGGCTACGGATGTAGCTTGGCATTGTGAGTTTTTTATTTTGTGCAAGTTTTTGGATGTATTCATATTCTGCATCAGAAAGTAAGACCTGCACTGCTTTCTTTCTGACGTGTGGCCGTCTCTTTAATTGGTAGACCGTGCCATCAAATTTTCTATTTCTAATTTTTTCTAACTTAGCAAACTTGCTTTTATCCTCAAGTTCTTTTGCTTTTTGTTCTAAATATGCATTTAGATCAAACTTGGTCATGCAATTTCAAAAAGTCTTTAACGGCGTTCACGACTATTTGGTTTCGATTACCACTTATTTCTGCATAGCGATTGAGCGCGTCCAATATGCGTGGGGGAAACCCAACCAATATAGACATCGCTTTTTCATTGCGTTTTAGCTTAACAATCTCTTCCATTAAAAAGGCACCTCAGTATTTGATTGATAATCTTGTGGCGGCTCAACTGGAGCTTCTTGATTTGAAACATTAGATCCATCAGCCGCAGCGGTAGATTTACTTCCGGCGAACGACACTTGATGCACGATGCACTTATCGGAATATTTTTTCACACCTTCTTTATCGGTGTAAGACTCGTGCTGCCATGAACCTTGTACTGCGATTTTTGATCCTTTAAAGAAATGCTGCGCAACAAACTCGGCAGTTTTATCAAAGGCATAGCACAGGACAAAATCAGCCTCATATTGGCCGGTGGTTTTATTTTTAAATTTGCAATTCAGAATCCCAAGGATGATATAAATAAATTGCAAACAGTTTATATTCCGTTTTACGTCGAATTATTAAGTAAATATAAAATAAGGAATATCCAAAGACTGGGAATTGATTTTATTCATGAATTTGCGCTGCACAGCCACGGTAAATCCGCAGTAGGCTTTCCCATCTTTGGAATATTTTGCATTCGGATCTTGGGTTAAATTCCCTAATAAACAAACTACATTCATGATGCTTGCTCCTGTTCAGCTTTTAATGGTTTGGATTCCAACATAGAAATTGCTGCTTTTATTTGCACAAAGTTCAAATCTTTCACATTGGTTACTTTGAAGTATTCTAAGAACTTTGCCGCATCAA
>CAZQOL010000073.1:0-253 GCA_964595185.1 uncultured Candidatus Saccharibacteria bacterium
GGAAAACCTGACTACGCTACTTGTGTAGATCTCGGTGGTAGCCGTATCATTAAAAAAATGATTCTTCCTGCTCTTATCCCGGTTCTTACTCCAATTTTGGTTGGATTTATTCTTGGACCTGAGGCACTTGGTGGACTTCTTGTTGGATCAATCATCACAGGAATATTCTTAGCAATATCTATGACTTCAGGTGGTGGAGCATGGGACAATGCTAAAAAATATATCGAACTTGGAAATTTTGGAGGCAAAGGAT
>CAZQOL010000073.1:263-3402 GCA_964595185.1 uncultured Candidatus Saccharibacteria bacterium
CCTTATAAAGACACTGCCGGTCCTGCAATCAATCCAATGATAAAAATTCTTAATATTATCGCGCTAATAATCGTTCCAATCTTAGTTGCAATTTGGTTCTAAAAAACATCAAATTTTAATGAAAAAACCCTGATTTTATTAGGGTTTTTTCTTTTTCTGTGATATAATATAATCAGTTAAAATTTTTATGTTTTCCAAAAAATCATTTAAACTCAACGTTTCAGAATTAATACTAGTATTGACTTTTGTATCATGTGGAGTTAAAATTGCTTCAGCAATTTTAACTCCACATGAGTAATATTATATAACGCCATTTTATATCTGTGGATAACTATTGATTTACATAAAAATATCTGTTATTGTTATCTTACGACTCCATCTTGGGTCGTCCTACCCGTGGATTCGGGATTACGATCCGCAAGACCTGGCTAAATGCCAGGTTTTTGCTTTATATCAGTTATGTATTTCTTTATATCTTGTGCATTTATTACAAGGTTTGAAATTTCTTTTAATTGATGCACCACATTCCCACCTTTTATTAATATAACTTTCTTACCTCTCTTTTTTAAATATTTTAATAAATATACAAAATCAGCATCACTAGAGAGTAAACAAATAGTATCATAATAATTTAAGGTCTTAATTGCATCAACACTTAATTCCACATCAAAATTACATTTTGGAATAAAAACATAATCACCCATATTGTCGTGATATAAGGCTCTAGTATTTGAATTTATTTCAGTTTGTGTTTCCAGATAATGTCTTATTTTTTGTATTGGTTTCGTAAAAACACGATTTACTCCGAATATTTCTTGATTTTTTTGAACAAACCAAAGTGATTTTTCTTTTGAAGAATCATGCCCATAATAAAAACGTATATCTAAAGAAAATCGTGTTAAGAAATCTTTAAGTTTATTGTTGTTTATTGAAAATTTTTCATTATCTTTTAGGGCAATATAATCATGAGTCTGACGATCTTCTTCAAACCAATAGTTAACATTGCCAAAATCAATAAAAGTAAAAATCCTTCCAAATTTTTCCGAAATTCCTAACTCTTGTTGAATATATTGCTTTTTAAATTCACTTAAATCCATAATATAAATTATATCATGTTTTTCAGATGTATTATCTATTTAAATTGATAGTTTTTCATTTTTGACAAAAAGCTATTTGCCATATAAGATAAAAAGACTATGAAAACCACAATTAAAAAATTAGAAAAAAGTGAGGTTGAAATTATTGGCGTTTTGGAAGTTGCCGAATTTGAGAAGTATGAAGATAAGGCCTTAGAGAGAATTGGTGAACGATTAGAGCTTCCAGGTTTTCGAAAAGGCAAAGCTCCGGCAAATAAGGTTAAGGAGAATGTTAATGAGATGGAACTCTTACAAGAAATGGCCGAAGAGGCATTATACAATGCATACCCAACAATCTTAGACGAAAATAAAATTGATGCGATTGGTCGTCCACAAATTGCCATTACTAAAATTGGCAAGGGTTCAGATTTAGAATTTAAAATTATTACCGCTGTTATGCCAGAAATAAAACTTCCTGATTATAAAAAAATTGCAAGTATTGAAAATAAAAAAGAAGAATTCAAAAAAGAAATTATAGTCGACGAGGCTGAAGTTGAAAAAACAATTTTAGAGCTTCGTAAAATGAGAGCAGAACAATCTCGTCCACACCACGAACACAAAGAGGGAGAAAGTGAAGAGGAGCACGCAAAAGCTCACGAGCCAATTGCAGAAAGTGAATATCCAATATTTGACGATGCTTTCGCAAAAACTTTTGGTGATTTTGCAAATGCCGATGCGTTTAAAGAAAAAATTCGTGGCAATATGAAAATTGAAAAAGAGACAGAACAGAAAGATAAACTTCGTCTGTCAGTTATTGAAGAGCTTGTGAAACAATCAGAAGGTGAAATTCCAGAGATTTTAATTCAAAGTGAAACAGATAAAATAATGTATCGCTTGCAAGCTGATGTCACAAACGCTGGATTTAAATTTGAAGATTATCTTAAACAAATTAATAAAACAGAAGCTGATCTTCGTACCGAATGGAAACCAGAAGCTG
This sequence comes from uncultured Candidatus Saccharibacteria bacterium, assembly GCA_964595185.1. Taxonomy (GTDB): domain Bacteria; phylum Patescibacteriota; class Minisyncoccia; order Phycocordibacterales; family UBA9973; genus UBA8515. The sequence goes on from CAZQOL010000073.1 coordinate 2,337, forward strand.
AAAAAAGAGCTAAGGTTCAAATGATAATCCATAATATTTCCGAACGTGAAAACCTTAAACCAACAGAAGAAGAAATTGAAAAAGATGTAGTCCAAATTACAACTATGTATAAAGATGCCGATCCTGTCCGCGCAAAAGCATATGTTGAACAAATGTTAGAAAATGAGAAAGTCTTTAAATTTTTGGAACAACAATAAAATTAGTTGCTAGGTTCTAGTGATTAGTGAATAGTAAAAAGGCGAACCGAATGGTTCGCCTTTTTGTTTACCTTATTTAAAAAAATAGCCTCTTGTGTTATTATGTATTAATTACCAGCTAATCATACTAGTCGCTAGAACCTAGCTACTAGAACCTAACCATATGTTAATCCCAACAGTTATAGAAAAATCACAATTCGGCGAACGAGCTTACGATATTTATTCACGGTTATTAAACGATCGTATTATTTTCCTCGGTGGTCCAATTGACGACCATACCGCCAATTTAGTTATCGCCCAGCTTCTTTATTTAGACAATGCTGATTCAAAAAAAGATATTCATCTTTATATTAATTCACCAGGTGGCTCTGTAACCGCCGGACTTGCGATTATCGATACCATGAATTTTATTAAAAGTGATGTCTCCACAATTTGTGTCGGTATCGCTGCTTCGATGGGGGCTCTTATTCTTTCCTCTGGTCAAAAAGGCAAAAGATTTTCGCTTACAAATTCGGAAGTGATGATTCACCAAGTCATGGGTGGCACCGAAGGCCAAGCAAGTGACATTGCTATCAATGCCAAACATATCCTCCGCACTAAAGATACTCTCAATAAAATCCTTGCCCAAAATACAAATAAAAAAATTGACCAAGTTGAAAAAGATTCTGATCGTGATTACTGGATGACTTCCGATGAAGCCAAAAAGTACGGCATCGTCGATGATATAATTTCAAAACCCAGCACAAAATCTAAGTAAGATTAATACCGAGTAAGTCTAAATAAAAACACCCTATCCGAACCTAAACCCAAATAGGGTTTTCCCAAAAATCAAAAATCTAGACAAAGTCGGGTTTTTAGAGAATTATGAA
>CAZQOL010000074.1:0-3345 GCA_964595185.1 uncultured Candidatus Saccharibacteria bacterium
AGCAAATTTTCTTGGCTGTTTCATTAAAAAATCTTCATACTTTTCTTTAAATGAATTTACACCTTCATAAGTATTTAAACCTAGCTCGGTTTTGATTTTCTCGTATTCCTCTTTACTATATGGCTCATTAAAAATGTAATTACTTTTATTGCGTAAATTAATACACCCAATGCAATCAGTGCACCCCTTACAGTCAGTCAAAAAATAACTCGTGGCACAATCATGGCACCCCTTACTATATAAAAGTTTATATGAATTGTAGCAATCATCTGACTCGTAAGTTAATTCACATTTTGAAGAGAAAGAAGTATCTAAAACATCACGACACTCCTGTATCCAGTATGAATGGATAGAATCCTCATTGTTTGATGATTCAATAATAAAATAACAATTCTTATTGTCAGCTGAAATATTTGTATAATCACTTCCGGGACTTCTGACGTATATTAAGGAAACCCTTGGAACGCTTTTCCATATTTTTTCAAATTGCTCAAAAAATGGTTTAGTCGAATCATAATCAATTCCAAAATCTTCCCCTCCCCAATCATCCGAAAACCAACAATCGTAACACCAGACCTTGAATTGTTTATTCGACGAATACATCGAAACGACATCTTTATTGCACTTATCACATTTTCTTTTATAAAAATTCCTTTCATTTCGAAAACTTAAACGTAATTGTGCTCTACATTCTGGACACATCTTTGGAACATCAACTTCCATTTTCTCATAAAAACCAAAATCATCTGGTTCAATTTTGAAGTCATTTTTACAATTTACACATTGTTTTTCTTGTGATTCCATATATATTAATATATTAATTATTTATTCGGATCATATTCTTCTATATTATTTTTTATAAATAAATTTATTATATAAATAATATTATCTTTCTTTTGTGATTCGCTTTTAGCAACATCACAAGCAAATTTATAAATTTCTTCATTTGAGATACCTAACCACTTACCATTTTGAATCAGAAAAAATAATAAAGTTGTCACTGCAATTCTTTTATTCCCATTTTGGAATGGATGATTTTTTATCATCAAATAGAATAGTATTGATGACTTTTCTACTATTCCCTTGTACAAACTTTTTCTTTCAAATGTTTGAAATGGCGTTTCAATACAACTTTCTAATTTATCAGAAAAACGAGTATTAAAATCTGGTATTGGTTCATCCCATTCCAAAAATTTTTTAGCGAGTCGAAATGCAACATACTCAACATCTGTTAAACTTATGCGTTTTATTGTTTTTCTTGCCATATTTATTCTTTACCTAATTTACGCAAGGCTGGACCATACTTTTTTACAACACGATCAACTATATCATCTATATATTTTTTGCGATCATCAGAAATAAAAACTCCCAAAATAGCTTCATACTCTTCTCTTGGAATAATATAATTTCTACCAATTTTTTCGGCTTTTATTTGTCCAGATTTAATTTTTTTAAAAATAGCAATTCTAGAGACCCCCAAAAGACTCGCTACTTCGGCCGTAGAAAAGTATTCCTTGTTTTTATTGATTATATCTTTATTTATCAACATATTTATAGGTTAACATATGTTAACCTATAAATCAATATCCTAATCATAATATTTTCTGCTCACTAGAACCTAGCTACTAGAAGTTAATCTCTACATTCTCTCCGGTGTCTCAATCCCCAACAGCCAAAGACCATTCTTCATTGTTTGATAAAATGCTTTGACGAGTTTCAAATGATAACTTATATATTCATTATCATCATTTAAAATTTTTGTATTTCCATAAAAAGCATTAAAAGAACTAGCAAGTTGTGTAAGATAAGTCACGATGTGATGTGGCTGTAACGTCTCATATGAACGTTCGACAATTTCTGGAAATTGGTAAATTAATTTTTCTAGATCTGTGGTTTCTGGATTAGGTTCTAGTGAATAGTTTTTAGTTTCTAGATTAAATTCTTTTGCTTTTTCCAAAATTGAATTCGCCCGGACAGCAGTATATTGCAAATACGGACCCGAATCACCTTCAAAAGAAATTGATTTTTCAAAATCATAAATTATATCAGAACCTAATGATGATTTAAGAATTGAATATTTAAGAGCGGCAACTCCAACAATTTCAGATATTTTCCTTTTCTCATCATCAGAAAGTTCACGCTCTTTCACTTTTTCAAGAACAATATCCATCGAATCTCGCAATAGCGATTCACCAGTTATTACATTACCTTTCCTCGAAGACATCTTGCCCGTTGATAAACGCATCATGCCATGGGTAACGTGCTCCATCCTTGATTCTAAATCTGGATTCATTAAAGAAATAGCTTTTTGGACTACCTTCATATACTCTGCTTGTTCAATTGCGGTTGTAACAATAGAAATATCAGGATTCTCTTTCTCAAACTTTGTTATAGTCAAACCTATTTCTTTTGTCTCATAAGTTGGCAGACCTTTAGAATTTATGAAAACACGAGTATGGAGTTTTTTGTCATATTTCTCACCCTGAAAAATAATTGCTCCATCTGACTCTTCAAAAATTTTGCCAACATTTTCTCTCACAATTTTTTCTCCAATAGGCGCCATCTCACTTTCAAAGAAGTAATAGTTAAATTTTGTTCCTAATATTTTATATATTTCCTCAAAGGCTTCTAATGTTATTTTTCTTCCCCGGTCATAAATATTATTTATTTCCGGATCTGATTTGTCATAAATTTTTTTATTTATTCCATCAATCTCTTTTTTTGCTTCTATCCCTTTTAGATGTGAAGATTCATATAGTGTAGCGCCGAGAGAGTAGCATTCACCTATCCAGAGAGCATCTTTCCCTTCTATTTTTTCTCCGGAATGTATTATACCCCAAATTGCTTTTGCTACATGTGGGCCAACATCTCCTTGATAATTTGCTCGTGTTATCTTAGCACCAGAGAATTCAACAATACGAGAAATTGATTCTCCTATTGCGTTACTCATTAAGTGCCCAATATGAAAAGGTTTAAAAGGATTTGGTTGAGTATATTCAACCATTATTTTCTTCCCAGCAAGGCTGGAATTTTTTCCCCAATTTTCTCCTTTATCTAAAATCTCATTTATACTTTCTGCAAAAAATTCTCGAGATAAATAAAAATTTATAAATCCAGCTCCAGCAACTTCAATTTTTGAAACAAACCCTCCCAAGCCCTCCCTTGTCAAGGAGGGATTTTCTTCCCCTGCTAAGGGGAAGATGCCTAAGGTAGAGGGGGTCTTTAATTCCTTAACAATTTTTTCTGCGAATTCTCTAGGATTCGAACCTAAATTTATTAAATGTACTCCATTATTATTTTCATTAGGAACATGTGATTTTAAAAACTCAGCTCCAATTCTATAAT
>CAZQOL010000075.1:0-3291 GCA_964595185.1 uncultured Candidatus Saccharibacteria bacterium
CTTATGCAAAGATAAATGAATTTGGAATAATAGAAACTCCTTATGTAAAAGTTAAAAATGGTAAGATTACTTCCGAGGTTGTCTATCTTAATGCTCTTGAAGAAGAGAAATATAATATTGCTCATGCTGGTATTGATTACGATGAAAACGGTAATATCCAAGAAGATAAAGTTGAAGCTCGACTTAAAACAAAGCCAGGGTTAATTTCAAAACTAGAAATAGATTTTATTGATGTTGCCACTAATCAAGCTTTCTCGATTGCGACTTCTATGATTCCATTTTTGGAACATGACGAAGGACACAGAACACTCATGGGAAGTAACATGCAGAAACAAGCTCTCCCCTGTGTTATTCCTGAAGTTCCACTTGTGGCTACTGGAATTGAAGAATTGGCTAGTCGGGATTCCGGAAGATTAGTTGTCTCAGAAGTTAATGGAGTCGTCTCTTATGTTGATGCAAAAAAGATAATTGTGAAAGATGATAAAAATAAAGATCATACCTATACTCTAATTAATTTTTCTCGTACCAACAACTTCTCAATGTTCCACCAGAGACCTAGTGTTTCGATTGGAGATAAGATAAAGAAGGGTGATATTCTTGCCGACACCAGTACAACTGATCATGGCCAGATTTCTCTGGGGCAAAATGTTCTTGTTGGTTTTATGTCATGGGGTGGGGCCAATTATGAAGACGCTATAATTTTATCTGAAAAATTGGTTAAACAAAGTAAGTTCACAAGTATTTATGTAACAGAATTTATTTGTAATGTGCGTGATACCAAACTTGGACCCGAAATAACTACTCGCGATATTCCAAACGTTGGAGAAAATAAATTAAAAGATTTAGATGAGGATGGAATTATTGTAGTTGGAGCTGAAGTAAAAGAAAATGATATTTTGGTTGGTAAAATTACACCAAAAGGAGAGACTGAACTTACTCCAGAGGAAAGACTACTTCGTTCTATCTTTACCGAAAAAGCCAGAGATGTCAAAGATACATCACTTCGTTTAGAGCACGGAAAACAGGGTAGAGTTATCGGGGTAAAAATATTCTCTCGTGATCAAGGTCATAATCTTGAATCAGGAATAATAAAGAGAATTGTTGTGGAAATTGCTCAAATTAGAAATATTTCTGTCGGAGATAAATTGGCTGGTCGCCATGGAAACAAAGGAGTTATCTCAATCATATTACCTGAAGAAGAGATGCCATTCATGGCCGACGGGACACCTATTGATGTAATTCTTACTCCACTTGGTGTTCCGTCACGTATGAACTTAGGGCAGATACTTGAAATGCATTTAGGTTATGCTGCAAATACACTAGGATATCAAGCTATTGTTCCACCATTCTCTTCTGCGACAGTACCTGAGATTAAAGCCGAATTGGTAAAATCTGGATTACCAGAAAGCGGAAAAGTAACGCTTTACGATGGAAGAACCGGAGACGCTTTTGATCAAGATATAGCAATCGGATATATGTATATGTTGAAACTTCACCACATGGTGGAAGATAAATTACATATGCGCTCTATTGGACCGTACTCACTCATTACTCAACAGCCATTAGGTGGTAAAGCTCAAGGTGGAGGACAGCGTTTTGGAGAAATGGAAGTCTGGGCACTTGAAGGGCATGGAGCAGCTTATACACTTCGTGAAATGTTAACAATTAAATCAGATGATATTGTGGGTCGTTCACAAACATTTGATGCTATTATTAAAGGTCATCCGATCGGCGAACCAAATGTTCCAGCTTCATTTAATGTTTTACTCAATTATCTCAGAGGACTTGCCCTTGATGTCGATCTTAAAAAATTAGGGAATGATTAATAAATAAATATTTAAAATTATGAAAACAATAGATACAACAAATTTTGATTCAATAGTTCTAAAGTTAGCATCCCCTGAAACTATTAAAGAGTGGTCATATGGCGAAGTCACAAAACCTGAAACAATAAACTACCGAACAGGAAGATCCGAAAGATCTGGTTTGTTTGATGAAAGAATTTTTGGTCCAGAAAAAGATTACGAATGTTACTGCGGAAAGTACCGACGCATAAGATATAAAGATATTATCTGTGAAAAATGTGGAGTTGAAGTTACTCGTTCGATTGTTAGACGTGAGAGAATGGGGCATATCGAACTTTCGAGTCCAGTTTCTCATATTTGGTTTTTGAGAGGAGTTCCTTCTCGAATGTCAGTCCTTTTAAATATTTCTGTTAGTGATTTGGAAAAAGTAATATATTTTGCTGGGTACATAATTACGAATGTTTATAATGAAGAAAAAGAATCAATTATAAAAAATCTTGAAAGTGAATTCAAGGCAAAAGTTAAAAGTTCAAATGGGGAAGAAGAAAAAGAAAAATTAAAAGAGTTATTATCAAGTACAAAAAAAGAAATTAGTGAAATTGTTCCGGGTAAAGTTTTAAATGAAATAGCATATCATCATTTTGGTCTTAAATACGGAAGTTGTTTTGAAGCAAGTATAGGGGCTGAAGCCATCTTTACTATTTTCAAAAGTATGGATTTGGAAAAACTAAAAGTTGAAACTGAAAATATGCTTCCAAAAGTTTCAAGTATTGATAAAGAGAAATTAGAAAAAAGACTATCACTTATCAGATCAATGCTTCATTCTGGCATTCGTCCTGAGTGGATGTTTTTAACAGTTATTCCTATTATTCCTCCAGCACTTCGCCCAATGGTGGCGCTAGATGGTGGACGACATGCGACATCTGATTTGAATGATCTTTATCGCCGAGTGATAAACAGAAACAATCGTTTAAAGAAATTAAAAGAGATAGGTGCACCAGATGTAATTTTACGTAACGAAAAACGTATTTTGCAAGAAGCAGTTGATGCTTTAATTGATAATTCAATAGCAAAACAGAACGATTCTCAGGCTATTTCTTCCTCACAAAAAAGAGCTCTTAAATCTCTTTCTGATAATTTAAAATCAAAACAAGGATTGTTCCGCCAAAATTTACTTGGTAAACGAGTAGATTACTCCGGTAGATCAGTTATTGTGGTTGGACCAGGTCTTAAGTTAAACCAATGCGGGCTACCAAAGCATATGGCCTTGGAGTTATTTAAACCGTTTGTTATTTCAAAAATATTAGAAACAGAGCTTGCTTTTAACATTCGAGGAGCTAACCTGGATGGCAGGCGGCGCGGCTCCGCCGGCTCGTCCTCGGACACATGCAACATGTCCGGGGCGGATCGCTGGTGTTGCTCCGCAGCGGTCTGTCCGGTCCGCACGCCGCGGCCGCGGCCGCTTCTTCTGCGGCAGCGCACGTGC
>CAZQOL010000076.1:0-3284 GCA_964595185.1 uncultured Candidatus Saccharibacteria bacterium
TCAGGCTCTACTTCACTGGGCTTATGATAGTAGAAATATTTAATTTTAAAACTAAATGTTATAATAATATTATGAATAATGGAACAATTTGGTACCGTGAACTTATTAAACCAACCTGGGCTCCACCGTCATGGCTCTTTGGTCCCGTTTGGAGTGTGTTATATATTATTATTGCAATATCTTTTGGAACAGTTTTTTATAAAGTCTTAAATAAACAACTTTCTTTATATATTGCGTTGCCATTTATTTTAAATTTAATTTTTAATTTTTCTTTTACCTATTTTCAATTTGGGCTTAAAAATAATATTTTAGCCGCAATCGATATAACTTTAGTTCTTGTTACCTTAATATGGGCTTTGATTGCTATCTATCCACAAATAAAATGGATTGCCATCGTCAATATCCCATATTTATTGTGGGTTTGTTTTGCCACTATTTTACAATTTACAATTACCTTTTTAAATAGATAATTATGGAACATCTTAAATCGATAGTTTTACCAAAAGATAATGGTCCCCATGATTATATTATTGAATGGTGGTATTTTAATGGCCATTTGTATGACAAAGAGGGGAAAGAATATAGTTTTATGGATTGTTTTTTTAAGGTTGATTTAAGTAAGGTCAACATTCCGCACATCTTTCCCCATTTGATTGAAGACCATTTTAAAAATGGAAATTATTTACATTTTGCCCACTCAGTTATTTCAGATATTTCAAGAAAAAAAAGCTATAAAGAGATACAAAACATTTCATTAATTACAAAAGACAGTTTTAAAAAAGAATTATTATATATAAATTATCGCAATGCTCATATCTTAGGTGAAGATTTGAATTCAGAAATTGTTGAAACAACACCAAATAATTTTAATCTTAAAACGAAAAATCTAAATTTATATTTAAATTCCGAGAAAAAACCATTACTTGAAGGAGGACATGGGTACGTCGGGACTCCAAAAGCTGGAAGTTATTATTATTCTTTCACCGACTTATCAGTCGTGGGGAAAATAAAAATAAAAGACAGAGAAATTGAAGTGGAAGGTTTGGCTTGGATGGACCATCAATGGGCCAATGTTGTTTATAAAAAAGATAAATGGACATGGTTTTCATTTCAATTGGAAAATGGAACGCAAATAATGTGCGTTGAATATGATACAGAAATAGGAGTAGATATTTTGATTGATATTATAGATAAAGAAGGGAATCAAAAGCAATATAAGCAAGCAAAAATAATACCGAAGGGTAGATTTTGGAAAAGTAAGAAAACAAAAGCTCGATATCCATTATCATTTCAAATTGAGATACCTGAGGCAAAACTTAAAATAAAAACTAAAGCCTTAATCAAAAATCAAGAAATGATTTTTGGTCAGATTAATTATTGGGAAGGACCAATGAAAGTTTCGGCAAAAATTAATGATAAAAAGATAAAGGGTAGAGGATTTATGGAATTAGTCGGTTATCCGTCAGATTATAATTATCTATTTTTGGCCGGTGAGGAGGTAGGGAAAAACATTTTCCATAAATTCAAACATTTTTTAAATTATAAGTTAAATTGGTAATAAATCAGTTGCATTAATAATTGTATATAGTAAAATAAAACAGTAGGGAATATTTATGGTGCAATCAAAAAATTCTTTAAACCTTAAGTCTAAAAAAATTTCTAATGATACTTTTAAAAAAAGTATTTCTTCGCGTGCACAAGTAGATGGAATTGTAAAAAAAACTGTCCGTCCTCTCAATTCGGGAGTAAGCGAACATAAATTAAATTATGTTGAGGTGCCTATTTTAAAAAAACAAAATGAATTTTTAAAAAATGAAGTTAAAACTGAAAGTCTAAATAAAGTTGAGCAAGTTGATATTGATAAATCTTCTGTTGACGATACGAAGAGAATGTTTTTGAAGGTGGCAGGGGTAGCAGGACTTGGACTTGCGGCGTCAGCACTTTTTCCAAAATCTTCTGAAGCTTATGTCTCAGGTAGCACTCCTACATCAAATGTTGTTGGTATAAAAAATGTTGCAAACACAAAGATAAATCCAGCAACTGAAGATACTTTAGCCTCTATTAAGGCCCAATCAGATTTACTGACTTTTGATTCAGCAACTAGTCCAGCTAATTTGAAAGTAAATATAGCTGCTGGTGAGATGGGGATAAAAAATACAAGTGATGTTGCAATTAATCCAGCAACTGAAGATACCCTGGCTTTAATAAAATCTCAAACTGATAAATTTACTTTTGATGGAAAAAATAATCTCACTGCAATTAGCGGGATAAAAAATTCACAAGACACAAGAATTGATCCAGCTCAAGATGATAGTATTATTCTACTTCGTCGAATAGTAAAGATAATGGAATCTCAGGCGACAGTGGATGTTGCAAACCGGCAAAGAATTACACTTGATGCATTGGGTGCAATTGGAGCGACGATGCCAGTCTCGGGAACGGTTACGGCTACAGTTTCAAGTGCGGCGATTACTACACTTGCAGGACAGAACCAACAAATGTATCAAGATGTCGCTCGGAATACATTTGCAAATGGCATTAGAAATAATTTAATTTGGTCATAATATGGCATTAAACAATAATTTAAAAAAACAAGTTGATATGCCAGTTTGGGAATGGGCTCGTTTAGCTCCCGGTACTTCTTCTGGTATTAGTTCAACTTGTACGGCGGATAATTCTCTTTTTCACACGAGTTTTGGAAGATATATTTATTATATGCAAGGAGCTGCCACTCTTGCCTCGACTACAGGGCTTACTGGATTTTTTCGTTATGACACGATTTCAGATTCATATCAACTATTAGCTCATCCACCGCTTGCACCGACTGTATTTACTGGTATGCAATTTGCTGGAGGGCAAGGATATTCTGGTTTGGTCATCAGTTCTGGTCCTGGAAATAATACACTTGAAGTTCCAGGATTAACAGGACAAACATTAAAAGGTTTTGATATTCGAATTATTGAAGGAACTGGAGATGGTCAACAAAGAATAATAACTGAAGTCTCTGATCCTACTATTTGGGATACAGGTGTTGTCACTGCAGTTGCAGCTACGCCTCAAGGGAACGTAACAGATATAAATAAAAACTGGACAATAAATCAATGGGTTGGGTATCAGCTTCGTTTTGTTTCAGTTTCAGGTCAGTCAGTAATTAGAAAAATTATTTATAATAGTGCTAACACTTTATATTTTGCCGATGTGGCTAAATTAGCCGAAGATCCATGGGCTTGGTCACCTGTAGTTACAATTTCCGGATCATCTCAAGTTATTGCTGTTGCGAACTC
>CAZQOL010000077.1:0-837 GCA_964595185.1 uncultured Candidatus Saccharibacteria bacterium
CATCATCAATAATTGCAGCCACTGTTACGGGTGTATTCACTTTTATCTCTGTTTGGACTTTTTTAATTAAAGTTCCAAATTTTTCAATCTTTTCTTTATAGGCAGAAAGTGGATGTCCGGAAATATAAAGTCCTAATAATTCTTTTTCCCAAGTTAATTTTTCTTTCATATTGGCTTCTTCTTGGGGTAGGAGAGAAAGTTTTACCTCAACCCCACCAATTGACCCAAAAAGAGAATCTTGGTTGGAGTTTCCTTTAATTTCTTTATTAAAAGAAAGCAATGTTTCTAAATTACCAATAATCATATTTCGTTCAGATAAGTCATCCATCGCTCCGGATTTTGCTAAGGCTTCAACGGATTTTTTATTTAAATTTTTATGATTAATGCGTTCAAAGAAGTCAGCTAGATTTTTAAAATTACCACGTTGTTTTCGCTCCTCAATAATTGCATCGGCAATATCAGTCCCTAAATTTTTAATTGTATAAAGACCAAAACGAATTGCCCTCTCATTTTTTTCTTTACGGCTATCTCCAATAACCGTAAATCCACCAAAACTCTCATTAATGTTTGGCGGAAGTATTTTTATCCCCATTTTTTCACATTCATGAACAATCTCTGCCACTTTTTCTATATCACCAGATTCAGATGTTAAAATGGCCGTCATATATTCGACTGGGAAGTTGGCCTTAAGATATGCAGTCTGATATGCCACAAGTCCGTATGAGGCAGCATGAGCCTTGTTAAATCCATAAGCGGCAAAAGGTTCGATAAGATGCCAAAATTCCTGAGCCTTCTTTTCGGTCATTCCATTTTTAACAAAACCTTCGAGTAATTTAC
>CAZQOL010000077.1:847-3206 GCA_964595185.1 uncultured Candidatus Saccharibacteria bacterium
CATGACTGCAGGGATTTTCTTACCCATGGCTTTTCTAAGTTTATCTGCTTCAAGCCAAGAGTATCCAGCTAACTTGATCGCTATCATCATCACATCGTCTTGATAAGTTATAACTCCAAAAGATTGATCAAGAATATCTTTTAATCTTGAGTCTAAATAAGTAATTGCTCTTGGATTCTGCTTACGTTTTATATATTCAGGGATTGATTCCATTGGACCTGGCCTATAAAGAGCCACCATAGCATTAATATCATGAATAGTTGTAGGTTTAAGTTCTTTTAAGTATCTTGTCATTCCGGAGCCATTTAATTGGAATAGTCCCATTGTTTCACCTTTTGCCAGCATTTCAAAAGTTTTTTTATCAGCTAAATTTATACGATCGATATCAATATCAATGTTATGAATTTTTTTAACCAATTTTACGGCTAGTGCCAAGATAGCTAAATTTTTTATTCCAAGAAAATCAAATTTTGGTAATCCTGCATCTTCAATACTATACATATCGTACTGAGTGATGATATGCCCACCCTTTGGATCAAATTGGATTGGGGTGAATTCATAAAGTGGACGGGGGGCCATAACAACTCCAGCAGCATGAACTGAAATATGTCGAACGCAACCTTCCATTTTTTTAGCTAAGTCAATAATTTTTTTTGTGTCAGGTTCTGTTTTATAAGCATTTTTTAGCTCAGGAACTATTTTCATGGCATGATCAATAGTCATGGGCATACCTTGAGAGCCAAGTGGTACCATAGAAGATATTCTATCTCCAATACTGTATGGATAACCAAGGGCGCGAGCAACATCACGGATGGATCCTTTAGCCATCATTGTTCCAAATGTTCCAATTTGAGCGACTTTATCATCTCCGTATTTTTGTTTAGCATAAGCAATTATTTCGTCGCGACGATTATCAGCGTAATCCATATCTATATCGGGAAGCGATGGACGTTCAGGATTTAAAAATCTTTCAAATGGTAATTTATAAGCAATTGGATCAACCTTCGTAATTCCAATTAAATAAGTTGTGAGAGATCCTGCAACTGAGCCTCGGATATTTGTATAAATTTCATTTTCCCGGGCATAACGAAGCAAATCAGACACGACAAGAAAATAGGCTGGGTAACCTTTTTGCTTAATAATACCAAGCTCATATTCTAAACGGTCAGTATAAATTTTATTTTTTTCTAATCCTCGAAATTCAAATCCTTCGTAGGCCAAATCATGTAAGACCTGATCAGCTGTTTTATGATCAGGAATAGGAAAATCGGGGAAATAAGCTTTTCCAAGTTCAAGGTCATAATTTTCACATAGATCAGCGACTACTTTTGTATTTGAAACTGCCTCAGGAATATCTTTAAAATACTTAAAAGCTGTTTTCTCATCAATCAAAGAAAAATCATCTACACCAAATTCTAATTTTGTTCCTTCTTTGCCTCCTACTCCGCCAGTGTTGACGGCAAGTAATGTATTGTGAGCTTCATGATCATCAATACATAAGTAGTGTGAATCTTGTCCAGCCACAACCGGAATATTAAATTTTTTAGAAAGAGCAATAATCCCATTTCTAAGTTTTTCATCATTTTCAACATGAGGATGTGAGTGGACTTCAAGAAAATAATTTTCTATCCCAAAAATATCTTGATGTTCTTTAATTAAACTCTCTGCTTTTTCTTGATTGTTAGCAAGAACTGCTTGAGACAATTGGCTTCCCATACAACCAGATAAACAAATAATTCCCTCGTGGAATTCTCGAAGTATTTCTTTATCCATCCTAGGTTTATAATAATATCCTTCAAGGTTGGCTAAAGATATTAAGCGCATTAAATTTTTGTAACCTTGTCTATTTTTTGCAAGCAGAGTTAAATGATATCTTTTGTTATCAACTCCAGGTTCTTTATCTTTTCGTCCACGTTCGGCGATGTAAGCTTCTACTCCGATAATTGGTTTAATCCCAGCTTTTTGGCATTCTTTATAAAGTTCGATGGCTCCATACATATTTCCATGGTCAGTGATGGCTAGGGCATTCATACCATTTTTCTTCGCTGTTTTGACCATATCAGTAATTTTAGATAAGCCGTCAAGCAGGGAATAATGAGAGTGGGTGTGTAGATGTATGAATTTCGACGTTAGTTCTGATGATTTATCCATTGGGGTATTATAACAGAATTGGTGAATCATTAAAAATTTTATAAAAGCTTCACATAAATATACAAATTATTCGCGCTTTACCCCAAAGGGGCCCTACGCGACTCATAATTTATATATTTATGCTTCGCTTTTTGATGTTATAATAAAAAGTAATGGAAACTAAATATATTGTAGGAGTAGATTAAGTTGGGCGGGGGCCGATTGCTGG
>CAZQOL010000078.1:0-3086 GCA_964595185.1 uncultured Candidatus Saccharibacteria bacterium
AGGCCGTTCGCATTCGCTCACGATGCCTGCTCGGTGTTTGCTTCGTATTCGCTCTATGACTTCGATTGAGCCTGTAGTAACTCTAAAAAGCGGATTGTGCATGGCACAAGCAAGTTTATATGTGCTTGCCCCGCCCACCCAGTGCGCGCACAGAAAACCACTCGCTTTCGCAAGTGGCTCCCTATATCTTGAGTGAAGCTTTTACTGTTTTATATAGTTCTCGTAATTCATTGTCTCCCATATCCAATATTGGTTCGTACATAAATGAGTTAATATGAATATTTTCCGGAGTTATTAAATTGACTCTTTTTAAAATATCAATGCTTTCTTTTTCGTTATTAAATTCTTCCTCAAACTTTTTTAAGAGAGTCCAAGTTTGATTCAAATTATTATCAAGACCAGTTAAAAATAATTGATCTGTAATTTTTGATTTCATAAATTGTTCTGCTTTCAGTCGAATTGCAATAGACATCACAATCTTATTTTCCAAATTTATTCCTTCACTAGCAGTTAAACACTCCTCTGTAGTTTCAAAAATCAAGTCAATTATCTTTTTTGTAAGATCAATACTTGGGAATGTAATGTTTTGAATATTCCTTCCAAAGATTTCTTTAATTTCAGAAAGCGTTATCGAATCAGTCGTACTTTTATGATGTAAAACTGATGTTAAAGAAAGATAATCAGGATTGTCATTTCCTTGTGTGTATTCTGCAATATTTCTTACAAATGGGATAGAAGCGACTAGTTTTTTATTATCGCTTAAGTTTTTCTTCCAATCCTCGATAAAAGGGTTTCTTATATATTCTGCTTTTTCAAGTTTGATCTCGCTTTCGTTTTTAATAACTATTAAGCATTGCCCATAGGAAGTAACATGTCGTCTTTCCACTGTTCTGAAAAAATCAAAATTGTGAGTTAGTATAATCATGTAGAATTTTTCAATTTCTGACATGTATTTTAGATATTCAATTATTGCGTACTTATTTTTATAATCAAAAGAATCAGCAATATCATCAATTATAAATATAGTTTCCCCGTCTTCTTTCTTTCGAGCTTCTACCTCAAAGATTACATTTAAAATATAAAGCGCTCGTCTTTCGCCTGTACTTAATATATTTAGTAAATCCTTTTTAGTTTTAAATACCTTCTCATCTTTTCCGTCTTTAAAAATAAACTCAACAGTTGGAACCTCGCCTTTCAAAATTACATCATCTTTATTGTCTATTTTTAGAGAGAAAGGGAGGTGCGAAAATCTTGTGTTAAATATATTTACAACATCTTCCCACTCTGTTTTTTCCTGTACTGCTTGAGAAATTAACTCTTTTATTTTACTTTGCCCAATTTTATATTTACTAGATAAATCCAAAAATAGATCCTTTTGATTTACAAAATATGCGAGCCAAATCTTCTTAGCAAAATTATCAAGATCTGCTAATTCAGGCAAAATCTCTTGATTTCCAAGAAGGTAATCTCTAAAAGCGCGTAATTCTGCATTTGATAATTTTGAGTCTATTTCATTAAATCGTTTCTTCAGTTCATCATCTGATAAAACTGTCTTTTTTTCATCCTCTAAAAGTTTTGTAAATTCTTCATCGCTCGCATATTCTTTTTTGTTGGTTCCATCAAATAAATTTACTGAATGCCCAACTTTGAAGAAATTATTCGTTGATAATTGCTTTTGGATATTTTCAGCATGGTAAAAATTAAATTCTTTTTTTAAGTATGTTGATTTCTCAATAAGTTCATCGTACTTCTCAACATATTCCTTTATGGTTTTTTTGAAATCTTGAGTATTCAAGAATTTAATTACAGCGTCACTAAAAATTGCTTGGTATTGTATGTTATGAAATGGCAAAGTCTCGCTAGTTGAAACAAAATTCTCCGTCTCTAGGATAAAATCAAAAAAATCTTTACTAAAAATATGTGCTATGACCTCTTCAACATCATCCTTTCTTGCAGATAAGCCGGATAACTGCTTTAACTTTTTTGTAAGTTCATTTTTTGATTTATCTATATCTTTATGGATAGAGTCGTATTCTTTTCTTAAATCCTTATTAACTAGGAGTGTGGATGTTTTCTCTGATTCATAATCTCCATTATATGGCTCAATAACAAAAATACTTTCTGGCTTGATGTCTTGATTATCAGTTTTTATTTCTCTAATTGTTTTCCGATCTGGAAAAGCAAGATCTGATGTTATACGGTTTTTTTCACAATCATCAAAAGTTTTTGCAAATGATGTTTTCATAGCACCATTTGGTGCATAAATTGAAAAGGTGCGATTACTAAAGATAAAATCTTTTTCAAGATTTTTTATTCCATAACAATATTGAAATTTAACATTCAATTTATTCATATATTTTTCAAGTCTTTGTATATCTGCTTTGCTAAATGGTATGCAAAATTTACAGGAACAGCATTTCCGATCATTTTATATCCATCAGCAACATCACGATATTTGAAAATGAAATTGTCTGGGAAAGTTTGAATTCTTGCACATTCACGAACAGAAAGACGGCGATACAAATGCTCCTTTCCCGGTACAAAAATTCTTTTATTTTGCTCAATAAATTTCATTTTTGGTGCCTGTGGGTGAAGTGGGGCATGACGACCTCCGGCTTGAATAGTGAAAGAAGGTTCGTCCCACGATCGAACACGATTTCTTGACATGTAGATGGTAGAAAAACCGCCATTCATGTATTCGTGATTTGGAATTTTCAAAGTATCCCCGTTAGTTTTATTTTTGTCTTTTGCAGGTTTTGCTAAACGCAAATCATAGATTGCATCTTTCAAGACGGGTTTATATTTTTGGGGTTCTGGAAACTCAAATTTTTTCTTTAGTCTTTTATGATAGCCAATGATAATAACGCGAAGTCTATCCTCTGGTACATCATAATCATTTGCATTGAGTAATTTCCAAGAAATCACATATCCAGCACCTTCAAATTCTTTGATTATGTTTGAAAATGCTTCAGCGTGTTTTGGGTGAAGAATCCCCGAAACATTTTCAGCAAGAAAAAATTTTGGTTGTTTATCTTTAAGCAATCGAATATAGTCGAAAAATAGTTGACCTCTCTTGTCGTTAATTC
>CAZQOL010000079.1:0-2967 GCA_964595185.1 uncultured Candidatus Saccharibacteria bacterium
AATAATTTTGGATCAATATCTTTTGAAGATAATCTAATCCTAATTGTAAATCCTGAATGCGTAATGGGGTCCTTAATATCTTTAACAAAAAGAGATCTGCCAATTAATTTAGGATTACCATTAGAACGAACCACGAGAATGTCACCGTCTTTGAGCAAATCATCTTCATTCAGATTGCCATTAAGTATAACTGAATCGAGTGTGTTAAAAGGAACAAAAAAACTATTTTGAAAATCCTTTACTCCCACAATCTTTACCGAAGAGCCTTTGCTATTTTTTGTAAAATTTATTCCGTTTCTGAACGTTGCAATATCAATTAACGAACGAATATTTTTTTGCTTATTTGAATTAAATGCTGTTTCAAGATAGGTCTCAAAAAGCTCTCTTGAGTTTCGTAGATTTTTTTCTGTATTTTCTTTTGCTTTATTTATTTTTTCAAGATTTCTTTCGAGAACTTTTATAATTTCATTTTGCTCTAGGATAGTTGGTACTGGAATCTCGAAATCAAACAACATGCCCATTTTTATATACGGCATAGTGTTCCCAAGCTTTTGCTTAGAAATTGTACTCTTAAGAAATCCATCCAAATATAAATAGAGATATTTAGGTAAAATACCTCTAAAGTCAGATAGTACATATGTTCTCTGATAAGCCTCAAATTTACCTTTGTAATAACTTACGTTACCAACATCGCCATTACCGGCTATTAATAACGCTTCTGTATCAAACGAGTATTCGTTACTAAAAGTGTGCTCTTTGGCACAAGTGAAAAATGGATATTTACCGTTTGGATCACCTTGGTTGACATCCTTCTTTCCTGTCTTTATTAGGCAAATTTCACCTAGTTTTTTTGTTTGCCAATTAGTTTTCATAGGTAAGAAATAAGTAAATCAATTGATTTTCTCAGGTCTTCATCTTTATAAGTATCACCGTTATCAGAGTGATGGATGCAATTCCTTATGTAAGTTGGAAGAGTGGCTTGGTTGGCATTACCTTTCCATGGCTTATCTTTCTTTAACTTCTTATTACTTACAAAAAAGTTTGTATCAAAATTTAGTATCCCACATCTTTTATCATCAGACTGGTCCTCATCCTGATATTTTTCATGAAGTTTTGAATACAATTCGTTATGATAATCAGTACTTGCAATATCGAATACTTGATAAGTAACCCCAGCATACGTCGATGCTGTCTTATCAAATTGCTCAACTTCTGTTTTCTCTCTATCAGTCTTCTTGTTTGGTTTTTTAAATATTCTGTAGTTTCTACTTAAATCACTCTTATCAATCATATAATTAGAGTGTGTTGCAAAAAATACAACGTTGTTTCTCTTGTTGTCTGTTATCTTAACCAACTCCTTTAGCAAGTCTTCCTGGGCTTGTGGATGAAGATGGGTTTCTGGTTCATCAAGCAATAAGATGGAGTTTGAAAGCTCTTCATTTTTACTTTGTGCAGAAATAGTCAGCAAGAAAGAAACAAATTGTCTAAATCCATCACTACGTTGATCGGCAGTTTTAGCTTTTCCTTTAGCACCTTCATCATGTACATGAAAATTTATGAGACCATCAGAAATATCAAAGGTGATTTTAATGGGGTGTTTTGGCCAAGCGCTATTTATATGTTCGCTCACTTTTTCACTTAGCTCTGTTTTTAATTGCTCACGCTCTGTTGAATCTGATATTAATCCAATTTTTTCTTGTATAGCAGTCTGTCCAGATATACCAGCCAAGGCAAAACAATTCTTTAACGGTATGGATATTGAGTCAGGATTTGCTGCAAATTCAGCAAGATTAATTGGTTGAGATATGAGATATCTGTCCTCTGCGGTCCAGAAAATTGACTTATGGACCTTTTTAGAAATGAATTCCCTTAATAGCTCTTCAAGCTTTTCTTTCAATTCATTTTCGGAACCAATATTTAGAAACTCTATGGCCTCATAGGTTTGTTTTGGATCGCTGTGAGTAAATGATGTAATATATTTTACTAGTGAAAGGTCTAGATCTTTAAAATCGATTTCAGGGGATGAAGCTTTTATAGATTCCTTTGCCTCAGCGATCTCTGCTTTATCTAGTTTGTATGTGTATTCAATCTCAATATCTTTAGTTTTATCCCTAAAGTCCTTTGCTAGAGGTAATTTTTCACCCTTCTCGTTTTTTAAACCATCTTTTAGAGCAAGAGCTTTGAGTATAGTCGATTTACCAGCTTCATTAACACCAATCAAACCATAGGTATATGTTTGATCAGTTAAAGGCGATATATTAAATGAAATTTCTTCAATACTTCTGTAGTTTTTGATTGCAATGGTTTCTAACTTCATGTGGGTTTTAAATTAAATCATGTATTTCATTTATGATTTTTGATACATCTTTATCAATAGAGTTAATCTCTTTAATAATTTCCTTCGGTGATCTCAGTACAACATCATCTATTTTCTTAGGATTCTTTACTGAAAGATCAAAGGTTTCTTGGTTAATATCAGCCACATTCACTGTCCAAGAATTCTTTGAATTGGCCTTCGTCTTGTAAAGTTCTATAAACTCAGCAAGGTCCTTTTCATTTAGAGGGTTTGTCTTACCAAGATTCCTGCCAGGATTTAATTGGTAGTACCAAATTTTCTTTGTGGAACTACCTTTCTTAAAGAATAGAATTACTGTCTTAACACCCGCCTGAAATACTCCGGCAGGTAAATCAAGGACCGTATGCAAATCACAACTATTTAAAAGCTCTTTTCGCAGGCTTGCCGCATCGTCATTTGATAAGAATGTATTTTTTATAACGATACCTGCACGACCACCAGCTCTAAGCTTTTTAATAAAGTGTTGTAGGAATAGGTAGGCAGTCTCTCCGCTTTTGATCGGAAAGTTTTGCTGTACTTCTTTTCGTTCTCCACCACCGAAAGGTGGGTTTGCTAATATCACATCAAATCTGTCCTTCTCTTGTATATCAGCAAGATTTTCTGACAATGTG
>CAZQOL010000080.1:0-2896 GCA_964595185.1 uncultured Candidatus Saccharibacteria bacterium
AGATCGTCGGGCAAAAGATATCTTGGCCGCAAGTATTAATCGCCTTGCTTCATCAACAGCCAGTGAAATGATGACAACTTCCGTTAATATTCCAAATGATGAAATTAAAGGAAAAATTATTGGAAAGGAAGGAAGAAATATCCGAGCTTTTGAAAAAGGAGCAGGAGTAGAGCTTATTATTGATGAAACACCAGGGGCTATCGTCATTTCATCTTTTGATCCAGTTCGCCGACAAGTCGCAAGACTCGCTCTTGAAAACTTGATCTTAGATGGCCGAATTCAACCAGCCAAAATTGAAGAAGTTGTGGCTAAGGCTCAGGAAGATATAAATAAAATAATTAAAGAAAAAGGCGATCAAGCCGTTTATGAATGTGGCATCTTTAATTTAGACCCAAGAATCAGTGCCATCGTCGGACGTTTATACTTCCGAACTTCATATGGCCAAAATGTTCTCCAGCACTCCATCGAAATGGCTCATATTGCCGGCATGCTAGCTGAAGAATTGGGCGCTGATGTTCAAATTGCTAAAGCCGGGGCTTTAGTTCATGACATTGGTAAAGCCCTAGATCATGAAGTTCAAGGAACCCATATTGATATTGGAATTAGAATACTCCAAAAATTTGGAGCTGACCCACGAATCATTACGGCCATGAAAAGTCACCACGATGATACTCCTCATGAATCAATTGAATCAATAATCGTCCAAACTGCTGATCACATTTCCGGTGGACGTCCAGGAGCAAGACGTGACAGTGTCGAAAATTATATTAAACGTTTACAGGACCTTGAAGCCCTAACAAAAACATTCGATGGAGTTGAAAAGTCTTATGCCCTATCGGCCGGAAGAGAAATAAGAATATTTGTCACTCCAGAAAAAGTTACAGACTTAGAAGCCAAAGAAATGGCACGTGATATTGCAAAGAAGATTGAACAAGAACTAACCTACCCTGGTGAAATAAGGGTCACAATGATAAGAGAAAATCGAATCATCGAATACGCAAGATAGCAGAAAGTAAAATTAAAAATCCCCATATGTATAACATATGGGGATTTTTAATTTATACTACTGTTTGTAAATAATGCTCTTTACAATATAAATTAGGAGTACCTTCAGGATAAGCAGTAATAGCTTCTTTATCACATCCTTCAAAACTACATATATTTTTTGTAAAAATTGGTGAGTTACGTAATTTCATTCGCTCGAAGTGGCGACAATTGGGACATTTAGATGGAATAGGTAGATTAAATCGTTGATAAAAACTAAACTCATCAGGGATAATTTTGAAAGCTGTCGTACAATTCTTACCTTCATCACCCATATTCTCACATTCTATTATCTCGTTAGTGATATCGTCTTTAACTTCAGTTACTTTATCAGGAATATCATCAGCTAAAAGTGTTGGCTTATAATCTCTTTTCTCTCGCTTATACCATTCATAGCCCTTTTCTTTGGCGACTCTTTCATTTAAAGGAAAATACTCTTGTGCCGTCGTTTCATTATAAGCAAACGGTGATAGTTCACTTGGAAAAAATTCTCCATAACTATACGAATTACCCTTTCTATCAATATAAGGCATTGTTTTCATTTGCTCAATAATTTTTGTTCGCATTATTTTATATTCTTCCTCTGTATATTCTTTGTTTAAAATATAAAATCCCTTTTTCCTTAGACCAATACAACCAAACATATCATGGGATGTCATAACTTGAATACAATAATCAACGTTTTGATTTTCATTAACTGCAAACCATGAAAAACGAACATTTGACCCACCGTTTCCACCCTGTAACACTTCGTAATGAAGTTCTACATTATTACCGAATTGGGTAAAGTCATAACTATCTTTAACATTAGGCGCAACGAGATACTGGCAATATTTTAGATTACGACTCTCGTGAACAATCCAACTCTCCTTCACATCTTTAGAATTATATATGTAATCGCCTGTCGCGTTATCGCTCTGTTTTTCGTGCATATATTTTGTAATTCCATTTTTCCAAAACTCAGAAACTTTTCTTTTTATTGATTTAATCCCTTTTCGAGAACCTAACCCCAACTCTTTCAATTTTTCTAAATAAGCCTCCTTAGTTCCCATTGGTTCGTTAAAAATATGAAAACTCTGTTTTCTTAAATTCACACAACCAAAACAATCCGTGCATCCATTACAATCACGACAAAACCATATATCACTTGAACTCTCACAATCCACCGAATAAAATGCTCTGTAGCAATTTTGCAAATTGACACACTCGTAACACATTTCTGATTTATCTATCAAATTAGTATCAAGACAATTTTTTGATTTTTCTACCTCACAACCGTAAGAACAATCTTCATCAAAATCCGAATCAAACATCAAATAACAATTGCGAAGGTCTAACACCATATTATTATAAGGAGAATTCACCATCCGTGACTCATCAACCACGAAATTTACCATCAAGGGAACTTCTCTCATTAGTTCTTTATACTGTTCAAAAAACGGTTTTGAAAAATCATAATCTTTCCCGTATTTTGTCGCATCAAAATCATCTCCCCACCAACATTTTTGACAAACGATCTTTATTCCACTGTCTGGTCTATAAATAGAAATATCATTTTTACCACATATCTCACATGTCCTCTTATATAAAGTTCTGTCATTTCTAAAGGTTAAACGACGAATAAGCCGACATTCTGAGCAAAAGGTTGGAGGTGGTACACCAATTTTCTTGTAAAAATCAAAATCTTCAGCTTCAATCTCAAAACTCTTTTTACAATTCTGGCAGATTTTTGTTTCCATATTTTTTATTATAACAAAAAAATATAAATTATTAAAAGAAATAGAAATTTATAGTATTTTTAATAAAACAAATGCGATACTTGTCAAACCCCTAAAACCCTTGTTTTAAAATT
>CAZQOL010000081.1:0-518 GCA_964595185.1 uncultured Candidatus Saccharibacteria bacterium
AACTTCTTAGTGATTCAGTTAGAGTTTTATAACTCAATTTAATTTCTCCAGCAAACCGTGCATACATACGAGCCAATTCCCAGGCAAATAGCGAGGCTTCATCTCCACCAGCCCCAGCTCTTACTTCTAATACTATTTCATTTGGAAATTCCTCCTCTTCTTCGTCTCGTTTGGCCATTTCTTCTAATTGTCTTTCTATGGCTTCTTTCTGAAATTTAATATTTTGTAATTCTTCATCGGCTAAATCACGTAGACTTTCGTCATCTTTAACCATATCATTTACTTTTTGTTCCTCACTTAAAAGGCGCTCATACTCCAATGCAAAGTAACTCGTTTTATGATCTTTTTTTAGTTGTTCTAAATCAAATTTCATATGTTTTATTATACTTTATTATTATGCTGAACGATAGCCTCGCAAGCCCCTCTGCTAAGACTATCTTATGGCTGCCTCAAAAACAAAAAAAATAAAAAGCCCGTAAAGAGCTTTTTATTTTTTTGATTATTTTTTTCTTTACTTT
>CAZQOL010000081.1:528-2840 GCA_964595185.1 uncultured Candidatus Saccharibacteria bacterium
TGGAATGTTTGCATTACTTTTGTGAGGTAATGCTTATTTCTTTACTTTTGTGATCTTTGTTGAGGCTGCTCGTTTTTTAAAGCGATCAACTCGTCCGGCTGTGTCTAATACTTTTTCGTTTCCAGTATAGAAAGGATGACACTGACTACAAATTTCAACATTAATTTTTTCCATAGTAGAACCAACTGGGAAAACAGCTCCACAAGCACATGTGACTTCTGATTTATTATTATATTTTGGGTGTATGTCTTTCTTCATATCCTGTGATATTATCATGATTTAGTTATTCTTGCAAGAGATCAATATTTGCTTGAATTCCTATCTTTAATTTCATGACACTATTACTATATCCGCATGTAGATCCTCCTGTTCCGTAATATTTACAAGCTGCAATGTGTTGGGTACTTGGAACATTTCCAACTGCACCTTTGTCGGTCAAAAGCATTGCGGATGCAATAAAAGCATCTTTTGGATTCCAAGGATCAGCGTCGTGTCCTAAAATAGCTTTCAATCTACTTTTATATCCTCCCCAAGTTGATGGGATAAATTGTGCTGGTCCCATTGCTCCACCGTAACCTGCTACTCCTGCGATTGGGCAAGATACTCTGGTTTTGAATGGATCTCTTCCGAGCGCTGATGTTATGGCAAAAAAATCATCAATATCGCCTTTCCTGCCTGGCAATCCCATAGGCTTCATAACATTTGGAAATACTTTTCCTGTGTTCATTCCAACTCCGGCCCCAGTTTTTTCATCTGTCAGATAACATTGGCCAACATTCGAACCAAGATTAGTTTCCTGTGTTAGTATTGCAAGCAGAAATGCTGGATCAATGCCCAATAATCTTTGAGCTTCTTTGGCATAAATAAGAGCTGTCTCAAAATTAATTTTAGTAGAACTACCAACCAAATTAAATATTGCCGCTAAAATTTCTGCTTTTCTTTTAGCTTTTTCGTTTAAAACTTTCTGATATTCGCTTTCTTTTCCTTTACTAATTGTTAAGAGTCTCTTTTTTTCTGCCTCGGTAAGTTCAACTTTTGCTTTTGCAGTCTCAAGCTCATATTTAGTGTCAGTTTCTTTATTTTTCTTTTCCTCTAAACTTTTTCGCTCAGATTCAGTTAAAACTCGAACCCCACGTATTTCATTCATTGAATCTTGAATATTTTGTTTAATTGACGCAAATTTTTGAATATCACCATATGCTTCAGAGACGCTCTCTTTTGATAAAATTAACGACAATATAGATTTATCATCTAATTGCCTTTCTTTCTTTAATAATTGTGCCAATGATTCTTTCTCTTTTTCAATTTTTGTAGATAAAGCTTCAATTTTCTTATTTTTAACAATAATTTCTCCGCCCAATTTTTGAATGATGAGATTTTTATTCTTAATATCTAATTTTGATTTTTGGATTTGAGCATTTAATATGGAAATATCCCGCGAGATAGAAACGGACTGACCTTTTTGGGCTTCAAGTTCTTTTTGTTTTGCGGCTATTTCTTTTTCGAGTTTTGCAAGCTCAGCTTCTAGTCGAGCTTTGTCAGCTTGAGCGTTGTCTAAAACCACATCAGCTGAAATTTTTGGCATTTGATAGGTAAATATTCCAAAAATAAAGACAAAAATCAGTATATAAGAAAAACCTTTTTTATAATTTAAACTCATCTGTTTATTGTATCATAAAATCCTCTCAAAGTGTAAGTTTGAGAGGATTTTATACTTAAATATTTATTATTCAGTTGGTTTAGAAGCTTCTGGTTCAGTTTCTTCTTTTTTACCTTTCTTTTCAACCTCAATTGCTGACAAGTCGACAGGTGTTTCTTCTACTTTTTCTTCTTTAATTTGAGAAATTAAAGCAACAACCTCATTTTCATCGGTAATCATTCTTACTCCTTTTGGTAAAGAAATACTTTTGACATGAATTTGGTCATTTAGAGCAACTAATGTCGATAGATCAATTGATATACTATGAGGCAAATCTTTAGGCAATGCCTCTATCTCAACTTCATGCATAACTTTAACTAAAACTCCCAAACCGTCTTTTTCAGCTGGGGCAACACCCGTAAATTCAATTGGAATTTTCACTTCAACTGGTTTGTTCATATCAATTGCTAGGAAATCAATATGAATTGGAAATCCTTTGATTGGATCAACTTGAACTTCGTGAATTAGAACATCTATTTTTTTTACTGATTCAGACTTACCTGCTGGTAAAACTTCATCTTTATCATTCTTTAATTCAAGAACGATAGTACTTGACTCCCCTGCTATTTTTAATATTTTTTCGAAGTCGATACTCGAAACGGAAACTAAAGTT
>CAZQOL010000082.1:0-2765 GCA_964595185.1 uncultured Candidatus Saccharibacteria bacterium
AATTTTTTATCTTTTGCAATTGCCAGACAAACCCCAGCGACTCCGGGTGTATAGGCGAGCGACAAGTCTTCTTTTGTTTTAAGGGAGACCTTACATTTTACTTCCAGTTTCCCCTCATTTTTTTTGTGAAGTTCTATTGATTGTTCGTAAAGATTTTCCATTTGTCTATCATAACATAAAAAATTCCTCCAAGTGGAGGAATTTTTTATGCTACTTTTTCTTTTTAGTTGTTTGTTTTTTACCTGTTGCCTCTTTTTTCAGAGTTTTCCAATGTTTTTTAATTTCTCCAACAACTTTAGCTAATTCTTCTTGATCAACATTTTTTAGCTTGGCGTACTTTGCTTGAATACTGTCGACGATCTGGTTATAGACCGGCTCGGTCAATTCTTTGACGTTTTCA
The DNA here is from genome assembly GCA_964595185.1 of uncultured Candidatus Saccharibacteria bacterium. Classification (GTDB taxonomy): domain Bacteria; phylum Patescibacteriota; class Minisyncoccia; order Phycocordibacterales; family UBA9973; genus UBA8515. Next base: position 401 of record CAZQOL010000082.1, read on the forward strand.
AATTTTTCAATTATTTCGCCTTTCATTTTAACCGACCAACCTTTCATGGCCTTTTGATTTTTTTTACCATTTGGACCAAATAAGATATAAGCGGCAGCCGAAAGGGCAGCAACCCCTGCTCCGATGCCAATAATTGTTTTTGCCTCTAATCCTTTTTTCTCTGTTGGTTTTTTATTCATGTTTTTTGAAAGTTAAATAAATTATTTTTGAATAATCTATTCAGCTTTTACGTTAATTAATAATTTATAAACAACCTATATTGATTTTTTTGTGGATCTTTCTGGTTCTTTTTTGGCTTTTTCTTTTCCAAAAAAGAAAGTAAACAATTTACTTTGTCTAATATGTTGACCAATATTACCCAATTCATTTGTTGTATCCTCAGTGTATTTTTTTAGAATATTTGATATTTTATAAAAATTTCTTAGTATCTTTATAAAATAAAATAAAGCTACTAGCGAGAACAAAGTAAGGACAACAACTGATATTGAGGTAATAAAGAAAAAGATATCTGACTTTAATAATGATTCCATTTTTCTATTTTAGCATTTTTTGAACCAAAATGGCTAATTTTAAAAATTTATTTTAAAACTCTCTTCTCGTATTTTCAACAGTAATAATTCCATTTTGATCTTTTGAGGATAGATAACCATCCCATTTTTCTAATTTTGGAACTTCAATTCCAATCGGGGTTTGTGGTTGATTGAAGGCGATAAGAGTATTAAATTGTTCGGGCTGTATTTTGTCTTTAAAAACACAACCATCTATATCTCCAGAAATAATTATTTTTTCTGATTTAAAACATTCCTCATAAACTTGAGTATCGAATATCTCAATGTTTTTTATAAAAATAATACGTTCATCTAAGTCGGGCAGGATTTCAATTGCTTTCAAAAATAAAGTAGCATTGCCACTCTCAATGATGATAGCCTGAGTATTTTCAGCTCCCTCTAATTCTTCGATTGAATCAACGAACTTAACGTTGGAATTATTTTCACCGACCTGGTTTAAAAAATTATCTTTTGCCATTGGATAGGCGGACAGAAATAAAATTTTTGAGCCCTGTAAAAACAAATCTGCAATCAAGACAATTGATAAATGAGATCCACCCATATTTTTACCATAAGTAATAAGGGCGGGAAGATTATTCTCGGTTATTTTATATGGTTGCCAGTTTAATAATAATTTGTCCAGCATCTCTATATTTTACCTTGAATAAAAAGAGTATAACAAGGAGTTATCCACATAAAGTTTTTTGAACCTTACACGCAAATGAAGCAGTTCATTTGCAAATTTTCGCTCAACAAAAAAGACCCAATAAGGGTCATTTTTGAACGAGTGGAAGCAGTGAGATTAGTACCCACGAGTTCAACCCTTGTAAGGGTATTTTAGACACATCTGAGAGACTACAAACTAGGCATGTGAGTCATTAATATCTTTGCAATAAGAACCTAATAGAAACTTATGAACAAAATCATTAATACTATCATCCGACACGCCAAGTCCTTTAATATATGGTTTTAATTTATTAATTGCATAAGCCCAAGCTGTTCTTTCTTCTTTTATTTCTATTGCACTAATTTGGTCATTAATTACTTTATCATCAGGACTCAACACACTTTCCATTCTTAAATCTTGAAGTAATTTATCCGTATTATCTAAATCAATATCTTTAAGATGACCTATTTCGTGGAAAAAAGTTAAGATACCTTCTGGTGTTGATATTTCTGAATTTAATCTTATTAAATTAAAATGCTTAAAAAATTGTCCAACTGGTAATGATCCTCTTGAATTTTTATTAATAACAACAATAAGATCTTTTAATTCATTACTAATATTTAATTCACTTTCTTTATTTTTTAATATATAGTTTTTTATTAACAAATAATCTTCAGGAGGATTTAATATTCCGCTTAAACTAATTCTACGATTTTTATCTTCTATGTCACCTAAATAAAATTTTTCTGTTACTATTTCAAGTTTTAAGTCGTTGTTTTCATAAGAAAAAACTCCATTGTCCTTGTTTACTTCATCTCCAATACTAAGATAAAATTCGCGGTGATTTTGTTTGAATTCCTCTTCATCAATTATTACTTTTTCTTTCTTTTGGAGTATTTTTTGATAATTTTCCATATATTATATTTTAACTTAAATATAACAATAAAAAAAGCGGTGAGACCGTGAGTACACTTTTCGCTTATTACATAGGCAGGTACTTTTCGTCAAAATTCCTTTCAGTCATTTTGTAACAAAAGTCTTTCGAATCTCACACGTGAGCAGTGAGACCGCGAGTACGCTTTTCGAACCTTACAGGTTCTGTACACCTTTCGCGTATTTTGAAATTAACATTTCAAAATACAAGCTCAAG
>CAZQOL010000083.1:0-2654 GCA_964595185.1 uncultured Candidatus Saccharibacteria bacterium
CAATCATTGAGACACGGTCAGGTGACCTAGCGTCGTATATTGCAACAGACGGTATTTCAATTACCTAGGGACAAGTCTTCCTTGAAACAGATCTTTTCTATAAAGGAATAAGACCAGCTGTTAATGTTGGATTTTCAGTCTCCCGAGTTGGATCAACAGCCCAAATAAAAGCCATGAAGAAAGTTTCAGGAACACTAAAGCTTGATCTTGCACAATTCCGTGAGCTTGAAGCTTTTGCACAATTTGGTTCAGATCTTGATGAAAGTACAAAAAACCAATTAGAGCGTGGAAAAAGAGCTGTTGAAGTCTTAAAACAACCTCAATATTCTCCAATTGCAACCGAAGATCAAGTTGTAACTTTGTATGCTCTAACAAAAGGTCATATGGATGATATTGCAATTGATAAAATCAAAACATTTGAAGAAGGCTTAATTGAATACGCTCGTCAGAATGCTAAAACATTTTACAAAGAAGTGACAGAAACTAAAATTTGGACTGAAGCTGGAGAACAAGAATTATTAAAAGCAATTTCTGATTTTAAAAATTCATTTTCATCTAGCAACTAGAACCTAATCACTAGAAACTAATTATTATGGCTTCAACGAAAGAAATTAAAAGAAGAATAAAGAGTGTGAAGAGCACGAAAAAAATCACAAAGGCGATGGAACTTGTGGCAGCTTCGAAAATGAAGAGGGCAGTTTCTCAAACTCTAGCTTCTCGTTTATATTCTTCATATTCTTGGGATATTCTTACTTCACTATCCGAAAGATTGGAAAATGTTAATCATAAATTTTTTACTACAAATAATTCTCCAAAAAGTTTGATTGTTCTTATTACTTCCAACCGTGGACTTTGTGGTGGTTATAATTCTCAGATTATAAAAAAAACAATTTCAATGATTAAAAGTGAGCAATCTGCATCAAACACAGAAACAAAAGTTGATATTATCACTGTCGGTAAAAAAGGAGACGGAGCCATGCGCCGTACGGGCCAAAATATAATTGCTACCTTTACCGATATTCCAGATAATGTAAGCATGCGAGATCTTTCTTCGCTTTCGACATATTTAGCAGATGAGTTTAAAGCTGAAAAATATTCTCGAGTTTATATTGCCTATACTGATTTTATTTCAGCCTTAAATCAAAAACCAGTCATCAGGAAAATACTACCAATCGAAAAAGAGGAATTAAAAGAAGTAATTGAATTAAATTTGGAGAAAAAAGAAAAAAAGGAGATACCGTATTTAGTTGAAGGAGATGTAGAGCAATTACTTGAAAATTTAGCAGAAAAATTGATTCGAATGCAAATATATCAAATGATGCTCGAATCGAACGCCTCGGAACAATCTTCCCGAATGGTCGCCATGAAAAACGCAAGTGATGCAGCCGGAGAAATGATTGATGATTTAACTTTAGTATTCAATAAAGCCAGACAAGCAAACATTACTAGAGAAATATCAGAGATAAGTGCGGGAATGGCGTCGATTAATTAAATTATCAACATTATTAATAAGGCTACACAAATTATATTCTGAAAAAAGTCCTCGGACGAGGGAGGAGGAGGGGCCAGACATTTTTTCATAAAATAATTTGCTCCGCCATTAACAACATATGAAAACAAAAGGTATAATAAAAAGAATAATAGGTCCAGTCGTCGATGTAGTATTTGAAAGTGAGGTGCCAGATATTTACAGTGCTCTCTCTGTTAACCTGCCTAGCGACAAGGCTGGCAATAATGGAAAGAATATTGTTTTGGAAGTTGAACAACACATTGGTGAAAATACAGTCCGAGCCGTGGCGATGGATTCAACTGATGGACTTTCAAGAGGGATGGAGGTCACAAATACAGGACTGCCTATTTCTGTTCCTGTTGGAGCGGTTACCTTGGGAAGAATGTTCAATGTCCTTGGAGAACCGATTGATGGTCAGCCTATCAAAGATGGAAATAATAGTCTCCCAATTCATCGCAAGGCTCCAGAATATGTCTCACAAGCTACAAAAGTTGAAATTCTCGAAACTGGTATTAAAGTTATCGACCTCATTTGTCCAGTTTTAAAAGGAGGAAAAGTTGGCTTATTCGGTGGAGCAGGAGTAGGGAAAACTGTTGTTATTCAAGAATTAATTCACAATATTGCTTCTAATCATGGAGGATACTCAGTCTTTGCTGGAGTCGGAGAGAGAACTCGAGAGGGTAATGACTTATATCATGAAATGAAGGAATCTGGTGTCCTTCCAAAAGTAGCCATGGTCTTCGGACAAATGAATGAACCACCTGGTGCCCGTCTTCGTGTTGCTCTTTCAGGCCTAACAATGGCTGAATATTTCCGAGATCAAGAAAATAAAGACGTTCTATTTTTTATTGATAACATTTTCCGTTTTACTCAAGCAGGTTCTGAAGTATCTGCACTTTTGGGACGTATTCCTTCTGCCGTTGGTTATCAACCGACTCTTGCAACAGAAATGGGAAACTTACAAGAAAGAATTACCTCAACCGATAAAGGTTCAGTTACTTCTGTTCAAGCCGTCTATGTGCCAGCCGATGACCTTACCGACCCAGCTCCAGCTCCGACTTTTGCTCACCTCGACAGCACAATCGTGCTAAACCGTGCATTGACTGCGCTAGGTCTCTACCCTGCTGTTGATCCACTAGATTCC
>CAZQOL010000084.1:0-2641 GCA_964595185.1 uncultured Candidatus Saccharibacteria bacterium
TGGTTTGCTATAATATAAATATGAAATACATATACATAACAATCGCAGTACTAGTTTTAGTTCTCGGAATGTTTTTATTTAAAAATGATTCAAGTAAAGAAATGCCACAAAATCTAACAAAAGAAATAGTAAAAATAAATCCTGTAAACCACGCATCGATGGTAATAAACTGGGGAGACAAAGTTGTTTACGTAGATCCAGTTGGCAAAGTTGAGCAGTACGCAAGTTATCCAAAAGCAGATGTTGTTCTGATAACAGATATTCATGGAGATCATTTAAGTCCAGATACTATAGCGGGAGTTTCAAAAGATTCTACGACAGTAGTTGTGCCTCAGGCAGTTTTTGACGAGCTAAAATCAAAACCAAACAAAGTGACAGGTGTTTTAGTTGTAAACAATTATGGAAAAGTCACATTGCCAAATTTTTCTGCTGAGATAGAGGCAATACCAATGTACAACCTCCGAGAAGAGGCAAAAGCTTTTCACACAAAGGGTAGAGGAAACGGATATGTAATCCAAAACAACGGATTCAGAGTTTATATTGCAGGGGACACAGAAGGTATTCCAGAAATGCGAGCACTAAAAAATATTGATATCGCATTTATCCCAATGAATCTTCCATATACTATGACTGTAGAGGATGCAGCCGATGCTGTACTTGCTTTCAAACCAAAACAAGTCTGGCCCTATCACTATCGTGGAACAGATGGTCTTAGTGACGTAAACCTTTTCAAAACTTTAGTAAACAAAGGTGATCCAAATATCGAAGTCGTGCTAGGTAAGTGGTATTAATTTTACAATTTCCAAATTGGATAGATGAGTTGAAAACTGATAATATTTCAAATATGAATCCTGAAGATTTGGCTCCTGAAAAAAATGTAGTTACAAATGAAGATGCTCCTAAAACGGAATCTCCAGTTGTTTTAGATGCAACAGGGGCCTCTCATGAACAAAAAGCAGAAACTTCAGAAATAGTTGTTGAAAAAGTAGATACCATAGAAACTTTAGAAGCAGTCGATTTGTCTACAATCATAGAAGACCCAGAAGCGTACTTAGCCAGAATTGATTCTAGTACTTTGAGTGAAAATGATAAAAGGTATTTAATACGTGATATGGTGGGTAAGATTTACTCTACTATTAGCGATGCAGATAGTAAGGTGCATATGGAGCGTCTGAAACTAAGATACGCTAACGAGGCTCTGGGATTGGATGTTAGAAATTGGCGAGAAGCAGAGTCACAAGAGATAAATGATATAAAACAAAAAAAATCTCTAGCAAGTATTGCTGTAACCGTATTGAAGGGGTATAAAAAACAAACTCCACAAGTAAAACCTAAAACTGAAGAATCAGACATTTCTTTAGGTAATAGTAATCGAGAGGAAATGCTCAAAGAACAAGCAGAACAGGAAAAATTTAGTTCTCTGCGAAACGCCTGCTCTCGTTTAGTTGAGCCGTTGGGTGGACTAAGCAGAATCATACGCATTAGACGTGGAGATAACCTCCCAACTTTTCTAGGAGAATCTAGCTCAAGTCTATTGAGTAGTGTTATGGAAAGACTAAATGGTCCTGGATCAATAGACACCCAAGCTGGACGAGACAAATTTGTTTTAAATATTCAAGAAGCAGTCAGGGAGTTACTCGGAGCTTTTTCTGGAGAAGAGTATTTTCGAGAAAGAGGAATTAAAGATGATTTAGAATCATTATCTTTTTTTAATAGAAAATTAAGAGAGGTGGATGAGTCAATTAGGAATTTCGCTGGTTCGGTTCATAAATTAGAAATTAATGAACTTGAAGAGGTAGCTCCATTACTTTCGGGATTACTAGCACGAATAGATAATGTGGGGTCTTTGGTAAGTAGAAGACGCTCGGCGATAGAAAGATATCTTGATAGGAGATATTAATAAAACATAATTACATGAAAAATCATTCACAAAAATTTTTGGATTTAGCAAATCTTGGAACAGATATTGTTGAGGAATATAAAAATGGTCAGAAGGAAGATTTAAATATTGCTGTAGTTGTGCTGAACCATATTGAGAGAGTTTTGGATCTTGGCAGAGTAATCATGCACTACGAAAATAGTGACGAGTTAAGAGCGGTTCATAAGCAACTAGATGTTCTCAGGGCGGGAATAGTGGAAATTGAGGCAATGTTATCAGAAGAAGACCGAAAAGAAATACTAGAAGCTGAGAGTAGGGCATTCGCATATCGTGTTATGCCAAAACAGGTAAAATAAAATAAACGAAAAGGCCCGCCGCAGACTGCGTCCGCGGGGGCCGATGGTTCGAGGTGCAACTTACTTTATGGTGTAAGTTACAAAACCCCGAAGAGGAACGTTAGAAGGTTCCACGTTGTGCTTCTTGAGAAAGTCCAGAAGATCCTGGATGGTGGCGTTGTCGGCCATATTGGTGCCGAGCAACCGTTTTCCTTTATACCTACCCCTTCTGACCGGGGCGTAGATGAAGAACTTGTCTGACTTCAGTGCACGTGGCATCGCTTCTCCTTGAAAGAACGGTGAACGAAATGTCCCATCAAAATTTTCAAAAAATTAAAAACTTTGATGGGAGGGCGAATTGCTTCGCCCTAAAAAAGAACGTCCCCACCTGTTACGCATCGGCGCCGATGCAGGGACCACCGCAGGT
>CAZQOL010000085.1:0-2575 GCA_964595185.1 uncultured Candidatus Saccharibacteria bacterium
TTTAATTTTTGCGACTGGTGGTTTTGGAACGGGGACGACGATAGGAACGGGGAATATTGGAATTGCAAATAATTCTCCTTCTTATAGGTTACATGTTGGAAATGCTTCCGTTTCTGGAATTGTTGCTCGATTTGAAAATAGCACTGGTTCTTGTGATATAAATCCAACGACTTCATCCCTTATATGTCCTTCTGATATAAATCTAAAGAAAAATATTACAACATTAGACGATATGAAATTTACCTTAGAAACTTTATCAGATCTATCAGACAAATCCATTTTAGAGAAATTAGGTTATTTAACTCCTGTGAATTATAACTGGAATAGTGAAGAAGATAAGGATCCAAAACATATTGGACTTATTGCTCAAGAAGTGGAGCAAGTTTTTCCTGGTGTTGTTTTTACCGACATAGATAATGGCGAAAAATCTATGGCTTATACTAATTTGATCCCTTATACAATAAAGGCTATTCAAGAAATGGATTTGAAGGTGAATGAATTAGATGAAAAAATAAATAATTTATCGATGTCAGAGATGATAAAAGGATTTTTTGGTGGAGTTCTAATTCGAGTTACCGATGGTGTAGCATATTTTAAGAATATTGTTGTTGAAAATTTAAAGGTTGGAAGTCCAGAAAAAAGGACAGGTATAACTTTGTATGATGAAGAAACAGGAGAGCCGTATTGTTTATCTATTAGTGGGGGTGAGACAAAAACTAAAATTGGTGAATGTGGTGTTGTGACTCCACCGCCAGAAATAGGTATTGAAGAAAAAGAAGAGAAAGACGAAATAGAAATTATTGAAGTTGTAGAAGATGCCGAGATTATTTCGGATGAAATTTTAAAAGATGAGATAGAAGTTTTAGATAACACAGAAGAAATAGATACGGAGAATATTTCTCAATCTGACGATTCAGCAGTTCAAGAAAGTTCGGTTACAGATGTTGACAATTAATTTTTTTTGTATATACTAGTACTTACGATTGAAAAGATTGAGTTATGGCAAATCAATCACTATTATATAAGCGTTAGAGCTTTAATTTGTGTTAAAAAATAACATTGCCAGTAATTATAAATAAAAAATAATACTAAGGTTTGGTCACCTTGGTTTTTTCTGTTTTATAGTCGCGCTAAATAATGGACGATTGCGCGACCTGATTTCGTCCTCAAATCATATGAAAAAAACAGCAGTTAGAGAAAAAAAATATTTTGCCCGTTACAAGAAGCCATTAGTTCCGTTTCCAAATTTAATAGAAAATCAATTAGTCTCATTTAACTGGTTAGTTGAGTCTGGACTTAAGGAGGTCTTCAAGGAATTTTCACCTATCAATGACTATTCTGAGAAAAAATTTCAGCTAGATTTTACATCTTTTTCACTTGGCGAACCAAAATTTGATGAGGAGTATACAAAAATTAATAAATTAACTTACGAAGGAGGACTCAAGGCTCGAGTTAAACTATTGAATAAAAGTATTGGAACTTCCAAAGAACAAGAAATTTTTATGGCCGATGTTCCATTAATGACCAAACATGGAACTTTCATAATCAATGGAGTAGAACGTGTTATTGTTCCACAACTAACAAGAAGTTTCGGAGTTTTTTTTACTGAACAAGAAATTAAAACCAAAAGATATTTTGGAGCAAAAATTATTCCAGCCCGAGGAGTTTGGATTGAAATCGAATCAGAAGCCGATGGAGCAATTTATGTTCGAGTGGATAAAAAACGTAAATTTTCTATTACTTCACTCCTTAGGGTATTAGGTCTTGATAAAGATGAAGCTATTATTAAGGCTTTCAGCCACGACGAAGAATCATTAAAAGCAATCAAAACTTCACTTGAAAAAGATCCTGCTAAAAATTCTTCTGATTCATTTATTGAAATATATAAACGTCTACGTGATGGTGATTTAGCAACACCTGAAAATGCTCGTGACTTTATAAAGACCTTACTCTCAGAAGAGAGATATGATTTATCTCCTGTTGGAAGATTTCGTTTTAATAAACGTTTTGAAAAGAATATGGACGACAAAGAGATGGAAAGAAGGATAATTTCCGCTGACGATGTCGTTTCTATTGTTAAAAATATTGTTGATTTGAACAATGATTTACATGCTAAGGCTGATGATATTGACCACTTGGGTCAACGCCGAGTTAGATATGTCGGTGAAATGATCCAGCAAAAATTTAGAATGGGAATGTCTCAGATTAAAAGAAATATTCAAGATAGAATGTCTACCATTGATGTGGGAACTACACTTCCAGTCCAAATTATAAATCAACGCCCACTGCAAGCTCGTATCAAAGAATTTTTCACTGCCAATCAACTATCACAATTCATGAACCAAGAAAACGTAATGGCTGAGCTCGAACATTTACGCAGACTTTCAGCTCTTGGTCCTGGAGGTTTGACTCGCGAACGTGCTGGGCTTGAAGTTCGTGACGTTCACACTTCTCACTATGGTCGGGTTTGTCCGATTCATACCCCAGAAGGACCAAACATTGGTTTGATTCTCAATCTTTCAACTTATGCAAAGATAAATGAATTTGGAATAATAGAAACTCCTTATGTAAAAGT
>CAZQOL010000086.1:0-936 GCA_964595185.1 uncultured Candidatus Saccharibacteria bacterium
GTACCTGACACCATTATTTCACCCATTATTCCAGAGATTAACTCTTCGTCTGTTATGCCCCCCATGATATTCTTCAAGTTCAAATTTCATATAAATTTTTCTTTAGATATTTCGAATGTTTCTTTAATGATACCAAACAAATCTTTATTTTCTGGCTTTATAGGAATATTTTCCTGCCACTGTAATTTCTTAAAATTTAATTTTTCTCCGATATATTTTATATACACAAAAGTCCCATTATTGAGGTTTAATTTATAACCGCTTGAAAAACTAACGTCTTTATCGAATTCTAAATCTTTATAACCCCAGTAAGGAGAACCTGCATTCCCAAATGTTATTGGGTCAAAAACAAAGAAAAACATTTTTAATTCTTTATTTTCTCTGTGTTCATAAGCATCAAATTCGGATATTTCCACAGACCATTTTTTGTACTCTGTGTCTGGCATAAGTTCTACCAATTCCACTTTTTTGTTTATGGTTTTTACGATGTTAAATATGATTTTTTTATTTTTTAAATCATAGATAAAAATCCAACATTTATATCCACGTAATTCTATATCAGAATGTATTTTGATTTTTCTTTTAAGTTTCGGATCAAACTCTGAAAAAGTGGTGTCCTCAAAATTGTAATCTACCTCTAAATCTGCGCATTTTTCTATGCCAGTTGGGCTTAAATTAAAGTGTTCACACATATAAATCCATTCGGTAATTTCATGTGGTGAAGGTATGTAGGTTTTAAACGCATTAATTATTAAAATCACTACTTCGATTAGAAAAAAGAATAGAACAAGTAAACTAGGAGTAAGTTTATCTGCATTAAATATGAAAATTAGAAAAACCGATACAAATGTAATTATTACGCCATTAATTAAGCTCGTTCTTAAACCATCGACATCTTTATATTCTAGCTTGTATTCTTCCAAAATTTCTATAAAC
>CAZQOL010000086.1:946-2516 GCA_964595185.1 uncultured Candidatus Saccharibacteria bacterium
ACTCTCTTTTTGGTTTTTTAATTTCTTCGTCTATTCTTCTTTGATCTGAAAAGAGAGATCTGGGCTTTATTACTCTTCTTAATCTTTGCTGAATTTGTTTAAGATTTTTTATTGTGGGAACTATAAAAAGTGAGAATATAAAAGAGTAGAGAGCGAATGTGGCCACAGCAAAAATTTGTTGATAGTATTCCATAGGTTAATACTTTTATACTATACCACAAAATGCTGTTTTTTCTACTTTTTTGAATCGGGAATCGGTGGAATCGGTGTCAGGTACCATTTTTAACACAATATAATGGCAGAAAAAGGTACCTGACCCCCCATTATCCGATTATCCGAGATAAGCAACCAATAAGACTATTTTATGGATTCAAAGTCTTTGGTAAACCAAACTAGCACTATAATAAACACAATCCCAATCAATGCTGAAAAAATAATATCTTTTGATCCTTTTATATCGAGAACCAACTGAAGTCCAGCGATAATTATTTGAATTAAAGCAAATATACCAAGTGCGTAGGTGTATTTTTTATTTGACCTATCAAGCCCAACAGTAGTCTCCCGTAACCTATCCAAAGATCTCCTTGTAAGTTCAGCCGACGATAATGACGCAAGTTCAGGTCGGTGAATATTAATGTTATCTTTTAACTGATCATCAGACTGTTCCTCCAATTTTGGTGAGAAATTCATCATAGAGTTTTCTTTATTAAATCAACAATTTCTAATAATTCCTCATGTGGTGTGGCAACTGTTCGAGGTCCAGGACGATATAGAAACTCTCTTGGTTCGTATTCATACACACCAACATCACCAGATTTCCTTGGAATAATATGTAAATGGAAATGAGGCACAGATTGTCCACCAATTTTTTCTTCATTCCATGCATAATTAAAACCTTCCGCCTGAAATACGATTTTCAAAGCTTTCTTGATTTTGTGTCGTAACTCTTCAATTGCCTCGCGTTCTTCTAGAGTAGAATCTTCCAGATATTGAATGTGTCGCTTTGGACAAATCAAAATATGTCCTGGGATAATAGGTGTAATTGTTGGAAATGCAAAAGCCAAATCATTTTCAACAATGATTCGATTCTTTACTTCTGAATCTGTACAAAATGGACAATTCATTATTTTAATATACCTCAAACAATTCACAGGATGGCTGACCAGGCTTTATTAATTTCAACTTCTTTTCTCTACGCCAACCTTTAATTTCAGATTCTCGCCTTCGGGCCTCAATCAGCGTATCAAACTTTTCTGAATACACTAGAATGACTGGTCTTCTTATTTTTGTATAATGTGCTCCACTTTTACTATTATTATGTTGGAAAATCCTTCTTTTCAAATCATTCGTACTACCTACATAAAAAGATTTATCCGCACATTCTAGAATGTATGTATAGTACATAGGGAGGATATAAAAACCGGAAGATACTTCTGCTTCGCGTTGCTCAGCATCAGTACCTTCGTCTCACTTATATCTCACGGCCGAAGGCCCTGAGGAACAAAGTGACGAAGGGCTGCGGGACTTGGAATCGAACCAAGATTCATGCTTTCAGAGAGCATTTGCCTAC
>CAZQOL010000087.1:0-2478 GCA_964595185.1 uncultured Candidatus Saccharibacteria bacterium
CTTTCCTTTTTCGCTTCCGAATTTCGTGCCAGTTGAAAACTGGCGCGCCACCTAAAATTTTATTCCTTAACTAGTATAGGATTTTTACACTCTTTCGCAAATTCGTAAATATCTTTTTCAAAATGATGTCTTCCGACAATCTTTGCTATCTGAATTTGTTGTTTATCATAATAAAATTCTCTCTTGTCATTTTTTACGCTCAAAACTTTTGGCACAGGCACAAAATATCGATGCCCGTCCAAAGAAACAAATAATTCCTTATCCAACAACATTGAGTTTGCTTCTAATCTAACATAATAAGACGCGTTGTTTGTTTTGTCGGGATAAAGACTATCATTTATCCATTCTTCGTGAAAATTTTCCACTAATTCTTTATCCCAATCAATAACAATCTGAAAATTGGGATATTTTTTATGGCGATAAAACGAAAGATGATTTTCTATACCTTGAAATTTTTCCCAATTTTCAGGATTTTTCAAATACTTTTTAAAACGAGTTATCGGATTTATGAACGAAATATAAGTAAAATATGTCCCGACTAGAGTTGCAATCAAACCAATAATTCCTATTATAAATCCTAGTATAGTTACCACATCACTCATATTGATTTTTTCAAATTCGCATAGGTTTTAATCCTGTTTTCAGCTAGTTCACAATATTCTTTACTGATATCGATTCCAATATATTTTCTCCCTAACTCATGTGCAACTCGACAGGTTGTACCACTACCAGCCATCGGGTCAAGAACAACATCACCCGCTTTAGTCCAAGACGAAATATGATCTCTTGCTAATTCGCAAGGGAACGGTGCAGGGTGTCCCTTTGCTTCCTGATCTTCAGCTTTTTTACCGACAACATATTCCCAAATATTTCCTTTTATCTTTTTATTCTTTACGGGTTTTGCCATTTTACCTCTTTTTTGTACGCCCTTAGAATAATTTTTGTAAGTCGTTCCATTTAATTCGAGTCCAGCATGAAGACAATCAATCTCGATTGGATTATGTGTTTTAACCTCTCCCTTACTAAATACAAACATATACTCAAATATATTGTTATATCGTTTTCTATATATCTGAGGTATTGGATTTTTCTTTTGAAAAATCATTGTGTCGTGCAAATTAAAACCAGCTTCTTTGAAATATAGAGCTTGCGTAAAACTTGTTCCAGATTCACTCCCTTGAATGGTCGCGTCCGACACCACCCAAACTACAATTCCACCCTGTTTTGTTATTCTAAATAATTCCTTGACTATATCTTCAAAAGGAAAAGTAAAACCTTTATATGTTCTAAGGTTGTCATAAGGTGGAGATGTAAGAGTAAAATCAATCGAATTATCTTCGATTTTTTTCATGATATCTACGCAATCACCATTTATTATTTTATTTAAGTATTCTTTTAACATATTTTTTAAGCAATATTGAATAGTCCATTATCAGAAATTGCTTTAATGATTTTGATTTTGCTATCAATCTTACTCATTGAAATCAACTCTTTAAGAGCTTGCTCGTGACTCATTCTCATTATCTTTTCTCTTTCAGAAGCAAGAAATGCCAACCCCTCTTCTTTTGCAATTTCAACAGATTCAGTTGCCGCGATTTTCTCGGTTTTCCAAAGTTCTTTTATAACATCATCATGTCCAAGAATAGTTTTATTTACTGCCATCCAATAATCAACGGCATCCTTTGAGGGATTTAATGATTCAATAGTTTTAAATATTTTATGCAAGAGTTTTTCAGATTCTTTTTTACCCACTTTTTCCGCGTAAGATACTAAAAGTGATAGATGTGAGAAAGTAAAAATACAGACATTTCTTGTCGTTGCTTGTTGATAGATTTGGGAAGCACTTTTTGGTAATTGGTAAATCGGGCATACAACCATTGCATAAGGTTTTCCATGTTTCCACCCGTCCATTGCTTGAACCTTGAAGTCCTTTTGATTTTTTGCTGTGCGACTTAATCGAAATGCTTTTGCATCTGCAACAAAACTATAATCCGTTCCGTATGCATCAACATCTGCGACATTTGCTCTTGCTGTCAAAACAATACTTTTTAACCCCATTGCTTTATATGCAAAGCACAATAAACTATCAGTATATTTTGAATATAACTTTTCATCGCTTGTATCATGTCCGTAAGACTCTGGAATATTTCCACATAATCGCAAGTGATCAATAAGAGTTTTTGTTCCTAGTTTTGATATTTCTTCTTCAAGTTCTTTTTCGATTTGTAAAGAATCGTCAGAAAATTTACCGCTTAGTTCTTTGACTTTAGCGACAAGATTCTTTCTTATTTTAATTGCATCGTTATCAATAATTTTATTCATAAATTTACTTTATTAAATCATCAACTTGAACATCTAACGCTTTTGCAATTTTTTGCAAAGTTTCAATGGTCGGGTTTGTGTTCACACCATTTTCAACCTTTACAATGGTGTTAAGTGATAAATCAGCAAGGCGAGCAATCTTTTCGAGAGATAGCC
>CAZQOL010000088.1:0-2463 GCA_964595185.1 uncultured Candidatus Saccharibacteria bacterium
CTCAGACGGCACCTCGCCAAGTGATTTTATATATGCAATGTAATCATTTGTCACCTCCGCCAACGATATCTCATTAACAAAAAGCTTCTTCTGCTCGATAAGCGATAAAAGAAGCTCAAGTGGCCCCTCAAAAGTTCCTTGTTTTATTTGGTATGGCGAAATTATATCTGACATTATAGTAAAACTTAATTAAAATCCCTCTTCGCTTAATCTTTCATCGATTCTATTCATATCACGTGGAAACATGCAGGCTTCGCGGATATTTTTAAGTCCCAACAATTGCATTGTTATACGTTCAGCCCCAAAAGCAAAACCTCCTTCGGGTGGTACACCATATTTAAATGCTTCCAAAAACATTTTTACTTTAGCTGGATCCATTTCCCATTTATTAACGTGATCAATTAATTGATTGTAATCATTTATTCTACGTCCACCTGATAGCCACTCGACTCCTCGACAAATAAGGTCCATTCCTTCATTATACTCTGGCTCATCTGGATTGGGATAGACATAAAATGGTTTTTTGCGTGTTGGATAACCGTAAATGAAAACAAAATCAGATCCTGTTTCTTTTTTAATTATTTCACAAATCTCTCTTTCGTCTTGGGCATTTGTATCTTTTTCTCCACGAACATCTCGGCCATGAACTTCAAAAATTTTATCTTGAACCTCTCGAAGAGAAAGCGTAGGTGTTTTATCAATCATTTGTGGAAGATCAACGCTTAATAACTTAATATGTTCAGCATTTTTTGTCTCAACTTGCTTTAAAATATGTCGAACTGTATTTTCAGCCATATCTCGCACATCTTGCCATGAATCAATAAATGCCATTTCCGCATCAAGAGAAACAATTTCTGTTAAATGTCGAGTAGTAGAAGATGGTTCAGCCCGAAAAACTTTGTTTACGGAAAAACATCTTTCAAAGGCCGACATTACGATTTGCTTGTAAAGTTGCGGAGATTGAGATAAGAACGCTTTTTTACCAAAGTAATCAATAGAAAAAACCTCAGCCCCACCTTCGGCTGTTGCGGGAACCATACTTGGAGCTTGAAATTCAAAAAACATATTCTGCTTCATAAACTCTCGAAACGAGTCAATAACTGTTTCTTCTATTTTAAAAATTGCTTGAATTGTTGGTTGTCTTAAAACTAATGCTCTATTATCAAGCTCAGTGGTTAATTCAAGATTGTAACCGGAGAGTGATAAATCAAATGGCAATGGAGCTGCTTCGGCAAGTACTTCTATTCCCATTATTTCAAGTTCAAGTTCCCCATTTAAAATATCAGCTTTCTTATTTCTTTCGGGTCTTTCATTTACTTTACCTTTTACTTTAACAACAAATTCATTTCGAAGTGTTTTACCAACTTCAAGTGCATCAGTATAATTTGGTAAAATAACTCCTTGGACCTTACCAGTCATGTCACGAAAATCAAGAAAAATCATTTTCCCTTGGTCACGGCGGACATCTACCCAGCCAGCTATTAATACTTCTTTTCCTAAATGCTTATTCAATTCTTTTATATAAATTCTTTCTTTCATATTATTATTATTTTTAAATTATTAATGAGCTAAATGGGCTAATTTTTCGCAAGGATATCCGAATATAAATGTGAGCGCTACCAATATCCAATAAAAAGGAGCAAAGGCAATATAAATTATCTTATCTTTCTGCCACATTGGTAAATACCACTTCTGAACTTTCATATAAAGCATACTAAGTGGAATATTGACGAGGTTTAAAATTACTAAAATTAGTGCAAATATGTATTTCATAAATTAAAAATTAATTCCAATATTATTTCTAATAATCTCTATTTTCTTTTTAATTGCAATTTTAGTTTTTTGAGCACCTTCATTTAATATTTCGCGAACTAAGTCTAAATTTTTTGCATATGATTCTCTCTTTTCTCTCATTGGTTTTACTAAATTTAATATTGCATCATATAGTAAATCTTTTGATTCTTTGTAACCAATAGTCCCCTTCATATATCTATCTCTTAATATTTCTAAATCATTATTACTTAAAAAAAGTTTATGAAGTGCAAAAATATTGCAAGACTCAGGGTCTTTTGGCTCATCGGGCTTCTTAGAATCAGTAACAATACTCATAACTGTTTTTTTTATTTCTTCATATTCAGCAAAAAGCGGAATTGTATTTCCATAACTCTTACTCATTTTTCTGCCGTCAGTTCCAGGGACCAGAGCAACTTCTTTCATTATTTTGTGTTCGGGAAGCTTAAAAGTTTCACCGAAAGTATTATTAAACTTAAGCGCAATGTCTCGAGCTATTTCTACGTGTTGTTGCTGGTCTTGTCCTACTGGCACAACATCTGGACTATACAACAATATATCAGCAGACATAAGCACCGGATAATTAAAAGTACCTACATCGATTTCTTTATTTTTTGCTTCAGCATCTTTAAATGCATGTGCACGCATAAGATAAGGCATGGTTACTAAAGT
>CAZQOL010000089.1:0-2178 GCA_964595185.1 uncultured Candidatus Saccharibacteria bacterium
CGAGTAATAACACCTGGGGCAACTTTTTCAATTGGGTTTGATTTATCGGTCTTTATTGCTCCTTTGCCGTCAATTGGATTTCCGAGAGCATTTAAGACACGGCCGATTTGTAAATCGGAAACTGGGACAGAAAGAATTTGGCCAGTCGCTTTTACTTCATCACCTTCTCGAATCTTAGAAAAATCTCCAAGAATGATAACCCCGACAGAATCTTCTTCTAAGTTTAAGGCAACTCCTTTTTCACCATTTGGGAAGGCCACCATTTCAGAAGCTTTAATATCTGAAAGTCCTGAAATTTTTGCAATACCATCAAAGACTTCAATAACGTGCCCAACTTTCTCAGCGCGAGCTTCATCTTTAAAGTTTTCTATCTGTTTTTTTAAGTTTTCTACAATGTAATTTTTTGTCATACTTTGGTGCGACTTAGCTATTAATTAAATATTTTTGTAATTTTTTAATTTTATTTTTCAGTGTTGTATCTATTATCTCATCTCCGACTTCAATTTTAATTCCACCCAACAATTTTTCATCAATTATATATTCAAGGATCGTATTTTTGGCTTTGTATCTTTTTTTAATATAATTTTCTATTTCGTCATTTATTTTTTTATCAAGTTTAATTCTGGAACTTATCTTCGCTCTCACGACTTCCTCATTCTTATCAATAATTTTTTCGAGCTCGTTTAGGATTTCGTTTGATTTGCTCATTAAATGTTTTTTAGAAATCATATCAATTGCTCTTTTGGTGACACCTTCAAGTTCCTTGCCGGTTTTGTTTTCCGAAGATTCGTATATCGCACGAGCTATGTTATTTACTGAAATTGTTGCCATATACTACATTTTTTTAATTTGATTAATTGCATTACTATCAAACTTTTGATCTGAATGTGATTCAAGTAATTTCTCGGTTGCTTTGACGACCAAGTTTACAATCTCAGTCTTTGCTTCTTCGAGTATCTTGGCTTTTTCGGATTCTAAAACTTTTTTGCCATTTACAATCATGGTATCAACTTCATTTTTTGCTTTTTCAATCATTTCTGCTTTTTTGACTTCAGCTTCTTTTTTCCCTTCTTGAAAAATAGTATGTGCCTCAGTGCGAGCACTTGCCACAATACTATCGTATTCTTTCTTTGTATTTGCCAAAAGTTCCGCATTTGCCTTAGCATCATGGAGTCCACCTTCAATTTTTTGTGAACGTTCTGCCATTAATTTTTTTAATGGTTTTATAATTAAGAAAAATAAGATAAAAAGAACTATCACAAAGTTTATACTTTGAGCGATAATTATTTTCCAGTCAATATGAAATGTTTCGATAAATGAATCCATGTTTAAATAATTAATAATTACTAATGACTAATTACTGAATAATATTCAGAAGACGATGTTCCGATTTTAATCGGACCACCGAACTTCAAAATACTATTTGATTGAGAATGCGATAACCAGAGCGTAGATGGCGATAGCTTCAGCGAAAGCTGCAGCAAGCAACATTGGGACAAAGACTTTTCCAGAAGCTTCAGGATTGCGTCCAATTGCCTCCATGGCCTTAGAACCAATCATACCAATCGCAAGAGCAGGTCCAATAGATCCAAGACCAATTGCAATTGCTTTTGCTAACATTGTTATTTCCATATGTTTTATATAATTAATTAATAATGATTGACCTTTAATTTAATGTGCTTCACTCAACTCTCCACTTTTATTATGCTTCCCGCCTGCTCCCTCGTGAGGGCGGGCAGGTTCTTCATGTTCCTCGTGGTCCATGCTAGAAATCGTATAATAAACAAGAGTTAAGATGGCAAAGATAAATGCTTGAATGACTCCCACCAATACTTCCAGTAACATAAATGGAGTTGGTAACACATAGGCAATAATTGCTCCCATTGAAGCAAGTAATACTTCTCCGGCAAAGACGTTTCCAAATAAACGGAAAGAAAGCGAGGCCACTTTTGCAAATTCTCCAACTAATTCAAGAAAACCGACAGCAAACATAATAGGAGCTGTCATTAAAATACTAGGATCTTTTTTTACCTTTGTAAAAATACTTCCAAGTGCGTTTAGATTAACATATTTATTGATAGTTTTCCAGAGTCCAATAGATATGATTCCGAATAGATTTGCTCCAATAACTGATAGGAGTGCAAGTGGTAATGTGCCATTAATATCGGCTGTTCCTGA
>CAZQOL010000090.1:0-2102 GCA_964595185.1 uncultured Candidatus Saccharibacteria bacterium
CAACTGTGATAGCAACAACTTTTTCAAAAATTTCTGATAACAAAAAATTTCCCATTCTGACCTCCGTTTTTAGCAATAGTGAAACAATTTTTTCTTTACTTTACTCCTTTTGATAAAAATTATCAATTAGATTCGAACTCTACAAAGGTAGGTAAAATAACCCTTTTATTATAAAGGTATTTTTGAGGCTCCGAACTTGGGATGATGTTCGAATAGAAATATTAAAAGAGATTTTACTCGCAGACCTAAGGATGATTAGAATCTTAGTCAACTAAATTATATCCTTTCTGTAGCTATTTTGAATATTAGATTCTTGAGACAATCCACCTATTCCTTCTTCCATCATTTTAAAATATTCTTCTTCCGCTTGATCTTTTAAAGCAAGTCTAAGTTCCGTCTCAAGAGTATCTATAGCTTTTTTATCAGCAGCATTAGATAAACCCATTTCATACTTCTTACTATACAAAGCAAGATACGCGATCATTGCATATGATATCGGAAGTTGAATATTAATTTGGTTTTTATTCTCCATGAAATTCTCCATATAGAAAGTATACCAAAAGGTTCGAACTTCTACAAAGGTAGGTAAAATAACCATTGTAAAATATGGCTTAAAATTTTGCTCGCTTGGAGAGATAACTTACGAACTATTAAGTGGGAAGAAGTGTTTCCCTATCCAAGTGTTTCGTTAAAAGAGATTAAGCAGCTGTTATCTTTGGTGTAGTTTTGTGAAAAATTTTAATAATTTTCAAAATAATTAATGTAAATACTAAAGCAAAAATAACATCTGAAATCAATACAGCTGATGAAAAACCACCAGGAAAACACTCCCCATTAAAACCTCCACAACTTGTATGAGTAAAAAAATTAATGTAATTGGTTACAACAGGAGAATCAAAAGATTCAGAAGCACAAGGCCATTTATTAAAACCACATTGTCTCAAGTGAGATAATAATGTACTAAAATTTACAAAAAATGTAATTATAAGAAAGACAACGAATATTACTAATTTTTTTATTATTTTCATAAATATATTATATCACAAGTTCGTAGCCTATCTATGTCTCGAAAAATAACCATTGTAAAATATGGCTTAAAATTTTGCTTCGAACTTGGGAGGATGTTCGAATAATTATTATAGAAAATGGAACGACTAATGAAAATCATTAAACCTGAAAATTCTAAATTCATACAATTGACAAATTTAATAAATATTATAGAATAACATAAAATATGAATCAGGGGTTATATTCCTTGTTTTACATTAGCTCAAAATTTTTTTCATTTAAAAAACTAAATATGACAACATTTGATTTCAAAAACAAACAACCCGAGTTTGGAACTCAAATTTCTCATGAAGACAAAAGTGTAAAAACAAAAAGACCTTATGATATTTTTGCAAAACAAAAAAAATCAAAAGGGGAAATTTTGTTGGTTATGAGATGTGCTTGCGGTGACCCTAATTGTAGAAGTAGCATTAGCTTCCATTACAGCGGATTAAATCATTATGGTGACTCAACAAATCTTGGTAGTGATACACATGTTAGTATTAATCCTTATCATGAAGAAGCAGAAGGTAAGGCAGATAATGTTATGTGGAATCCAACCGAAGAAAATGTTTCTGAATTTATTAATTTTTCAGAAACAGTACGTGAAGCAATTGCTTTTAAGCAAAAATTATTAAAGGGTCTTTACGCAGAATTACAGGTAAGAATTAAAGGGGTTGATTATGAGGGTGAATTGCGAATGATTGTTCGCAAGGAAGAAACTGCTGTGCAATTTTATCTTTTTGAAATCCCAAATATTTTTCCTAAAGTCCCATTGCTCAACCAAGCAAAAACTTATCGTGAATGTTTAGGGTTGATTGCTACACTACCAGCTGAAACAGACATCAGTAAAATAAAAAATGATTATGCTGATATGGTGAATCCATTTTTTAAACCTGTCATCGAGTGGGTCAAGTCACTTGGAGAAGAAAATCAAATGGAGCTTCACATTAAAAACATTTGGGTAATGCCCAAATAAATAAACATACATCCCTTCTATCAATTTTTTAATGAGGGGATGTTTTTGAAAATTTAAAATGATAAAATTATATTAT
>CAZQOL010000091.1:0-2097 GCA_964595185.1 uncultured Candidatus Saccharibacteria bacterium
AATTACAAGAAACCCTACTTAAACTAGATCCAGTTAGATATAAAAATATTGATTTGAAAAATAAAGTACGTCTAGTTCGTGCTATTGAAATTGCAAAGCATATTGGAAGTGTTCCAGAAGTTAAGACAGAAAAACCTTCGTTTCAAGTTTTACAAATTGGTCTAAAACTGGACCCTGAAACTCTTAGAAAGAAAATTAACAAGAGAGTTATTTCTAGACTTAAACATGGAATGATTGAGGAAGCAATAAACCTAAACAAAAAGGGGTTAAGTTTAGAAAGAATGCGTGAACTTGGTCTAGAGTACAGATATTTAGCGGACTTTTTAGAAAATAAAATAACCAAAAAGGAACTTACTCTGAAACTGCAAAATGAAATATGGCACTATGCCAAAAGGCAGATGACTTGGTTTAAGAGAGATAAAAGTATCAAGTGGTTTGATCCTAAGGAGCTAAGAAACATCTCAAAAGAAATAGACCTTTGGTTAAACTAGATATTCAAAAATCTAGTTGGTATTTTATCCATATCTCCACTACTCATAAAAACTACTAGATCATCCTTTTTAACCACATTGACTAGTTTACTAAAAGCTTCTTCACAATTAGAAACCCCATAAGCTTCTTTTTTAGATTTATTTAAGAAATTACTAATATTGTTTACGTCAACGAAATTTTCCTTTTTGTCCGTCTCCTTAAAATGCGGACTTATAATAATAGAAACGTCAGAATGAAGTAGTGAGTTTGAATAATCATTTTCAAATATTTTACTTCTGCTAGTTGCTGATCTCGGCTCAAACACACTTACCACTCTTTTATTTGGATATCTTAGTTTTAGCCCCTCCAATGTAAGAGTAACTGCAGTAGGATGATGGGCATAATCTCTAATTATAGTTGCCTGTTTCGAGTTCACGCCAAACAATTCCTGCCTTTCTTTTGTCCCTGGAAAATTCAAAAAAGCCTGTCGAATTTTGTTTTCAGGCACACCCTCAAGTAGAGCAAGTGTAAATACGGAAGTAGCATTCTGAACGTTATATTCACCATACATTGGTAAAATAATATTTTTAAAAATCGGATACCCCTTAATACTTAAATTAAAGGTTGTTCCCTTAGAATCCACTTTGACTATCTTGTACTTTGCATCAGATTTATTTGAAACACCATACGTAAATATTTTTGATTCAACATTTTTAGTATTTATATAGTTCAAAACCGATTCATTTACCACAGCAAAACCTTTTTTAGGCAAATCGTCTATTAAAAATTGAAAGGCTGCTTTATAGTCTTCAAATGACGGATACAAATCAAAATGATCATGTTCAATACTAGTTAGTATTATAGAAGATGCATTGTATCTTAAAAATTTTGGCGCTCTATCAAAGAATGCACAGTTATATTCATCTCCTTCATATATAATATGTTTAGATTTTTTTGAACCAAATCCATAACTATCTCTATTGTTTTGAAAAACTCCCCCAATCATATATACAGGATCTTTTCCTGCCTCAATAAATAAATGCGTTAAAAGTGCACTAGTTGTTGTTTTTCCATGTGTGCCAGCTACAACCAAAGATTTTTTATTGTTCGAAATTTGCGAGATTGCTTCTGCACCAGAAATCATAGGGATATTTCTTTTTCTAGCCTCTAAAACTTCAACAGAAAGTGGTGACTGTGAGTTTCCAACTACTAACAAATCGATATTTTTAATATTTTTTTCACTAAGTGGTAATTTTTTAATTCCATGTTTATCCAATACCGCGCTCATCGGCAAGTGAAACTCTGCGTCACTTCCAGTAACTTTGCATCCAAAATCTTGAAGCATACAAGCAACGGAAGCCATAGCCTTACCACAAACCGCAGAAACATGAACCCTTTGACCTTTTTTAACCTCACCAAAAATTCTTCCTCGATTTACCGCATCAGAAAGCATGTTTCTTTTTGCCCAATAATAATACTCGTAAGATTTCATTCAGTAAGCATAACAAAAATATTTGATAACCTCTATTTTTACTATTTTGACTGAATAACCAAATAATAGTAAGGTGTTTTGGGGAGATTTCGATGCAAAGATGTCTGAATGGTGCGAATCTGGTAGTCCGCAAG
>CAZQOL010000092.1:0-1100 GCA_964595185.1 uncultured Candidatus Saccharibacteria bacterium
TGACCGACCACACTTATACTTCTTGCTAATAATTGCCCACTCATGACCCAAATTTCTTTAGATACTAACTGCACAATTCTAACACTGTTAATTTTGTGATCTCACTAACAATAGTTAGTGTGGTTTTGGTTAGAAAACAAAAAACACCAAAAATTCTTTGCACAGCGCTGGACAAGTGTTCGGTTTTGATTGCTCAAACCCTAAACTAATCCCAGTAGTAGCTGGGACATGATTATTCATCTTATCCCAGCACCGTGCAAAACTTTCTTGGTGTATTTTACGGTTAGCTAATAATGGCTGTGCCTCCTTTTTTTTACTTGAACCTACTAAATTCAAGAGGAGAGAAAACATATTTATTTATCAAATTACAGCATAAATTATAAACGAAAAATATAATTTACACAACTCGTTATTTAACTCTACTAGTATTATAGCATATTTAAGAAATAAAAGCAAGTATTTATGTGGTTAAAAATGATTAAATTTATGCTAGTTCAAAAGTCGTTCACCAAAGCGAGCCTCAAAAATACCCATATAATTCAAGGCTATTTTACCTACCTTTGTAGAAGTTCGAACCTAATTGACTTTATTTGTATTTAAGAATAATCTGAAGAAAAACCACAAGTTAAAACACAAATTTTTGCACTATGAAAAAGAAAAACGTGAGAAAACCGAAAATCTCTCTTGGACTGATTAAAGCTCTTAAGAAGCTTTATGGGGGTGGAGGACGAGTATCTGTTCCAAGCTATCAGATTTGCAAATTAAGTGAGAAAGGATATTGGGATTACGGTATTACTGAGAAAGGTAAAATTATTCTTGGTATTGTAAAGAATCCAAATTCTTTTTTGCGAAAGAAAAAAGAAATTCCTTCGAGGTTTGAGAACAGGGTAAAACAATTTATCACTGGCACAGGAGGTTGGTAAGAATTCAAAAAATTGTTCAATGTTAAAATTACAGAAATGAAAACAACGAAGCTGTCTTTTCGGGATTACTTAAATAATTTTTATCTTGAAATTATAATAGTTGTGGGATACATTGTCTTTATCACAATAAGATTGTCTCACTAAAAACATTACCGCTAGTTGGGTGACGATAGAAAT
>CAZQOL010000092.1:1110-2081 GCA_964595185.1 uncultured Candidatus Saccharibacteria bacterium
CGCTACTTACTAGCGGTTTTCTATTTGTCTATTATAACAATTCGAACATCATCCCAAGTTCGGAGCCTCAAAAATAGCCTTATTGTATAAGGGTATTTATCATTGACAAATAGATATAAATATGCTACTATATAAAAAGTAGTAGTTCTTTGATATTTGTCTTTTTTATTTTATTGTGTGGTCTTTGTTTCTTTATGGAAATTAAGACCACATAATAATTCACTCTTAAAATAGACAAACATGAAAGCGAAAATTTTATTACACAATTACGGCAATGCAAGATTGTCTAAAAAAGCTATAGAACTTTATTTACAGAGAAAAAGTTTGACTGCTGTAGGCAACGGAGAACTAATTCATAATCTTGAAGAAAACGAATATGATCCATTGGATGCTACTCTTATTCAAGTTGTTGAAGAACTTGGTGTTGAGGCAGACAGTTTCTGTGAAAGATTCGAGAAAGAGTTATGGACTAGTGAATTTCATATTGATGAAATCGATAATGAACGAGATTTCACAATACTTTATAATCAAGAATTGGATTTTCAGGAAATTTTTTATAAAGATGCAATTGATTGGCTTACTCTTAAAAGTTCTAAAAATAACGAAGAAGTTTGTATTTTAGGATTAGGAAAAGTTAAGTGTAATAGAGAATTTTCTATCTTTTATTTTGGTTCTGAATTGTACGAAAGAATCATATATAAAGATGAGCTCTCTTGGGTAAAAGCAAATATTTAACCCACCAATCGAAGATCCGCCTTCGGAAGGTGGGTTTTTCTATTTTTAGTTCTGAAGTTTTAATCTTAGAAACATCTCAAAAATATTAGAAATTATATTATATCATTTTCTTGATTTAAGTATTTCCATTCGAACATCATCCCAAGTTCGGAGCCAGAGAATTACCCTTATAAATTAAGGTCTATTTTACCTACCTTTGTAGAAGTTCGAACCTAAATAATTTTGGTGTATAATAA
>CAZQOL010000093.1:0-544 GCA_964595185.1 uncultured Candidatus Saccharibacteria bacterium
TTGACATATTTTATGATTATATCATAAATTGAAAATGAAATTAAATAACGGAGAAAAAACAAAAGACATTTCTACTGCAAAATATATCCTATAATATTGACATTTCTGTCAGGAAAACGTATAATAGATTCATTTTGAGACATAAGATACTACTGTACAGTAAAATCGAGCAAAAATAAAGACTAGAGGGACTTTCCACCGAGTATGAGGTCTTGATAAATATCAATGAGTGTAAAGAATAAAGCTACCACCAGAGGGCCGAACATGAATCCTACGGGCCCAAAGAATGCCAAACCTCCAAGTACAGAGAAAAGCATAATCAACTGATGTATTTCAACATTTCGTGAGTAGAGGTATGGACCGAGAAAGTTATCGATAAGACTAACAGCACACAACCACCAAACCAATAGACCCAAAGTATGAGGGATATTTCCAGAAATATAACTGTATATGATAGCTGGAACAAATGTAATGGTCGTACCCAGACCTGGCACTAGTGATGCCACCGCCGAAACGCTTCCCCACAGTGTTGGGTTAGGTATAC
>CAZQOL010000093.1:554-2076 GCA_964595185.1 uncultured Candidatus Saccharibacteria bacterium
ACATAAATCCTTGGATAACGGATATGAGTAACACACTTATGACCGTTGTGTTTACTGTTTGCTTTATTTTAAGAACGATTTTCTCGTCATACTTGTTCTCGAGTGGACTCAAGTCAGAAATAATTTTTTTGAATTTTTCTCCATCACGAAGAAAAAAGAATAAAGAAAAGAAAATCAAAACTATATCTGTGATAATTTTAAAAACAGATGAAAGGATAGCCGTAATGTGACTTGTTAACCAGTCTGCTCCGATAGAAGCCCACTCACCTACGTTTATCTGAAACTCTGGTGAAAACTTTTGTATAGGTTTTTCAAGCGAATCAGATATTTTTTGAACATAATCAATTTCAGAATTACTGGTTAGTTGAGAGTAAATGGATTTAGACTCATCGAGCACCTTGAATGTGAGAAAAACTGATGGAATAAGAATAACAATAAGAAATGCTATTACGAGGATAAAAGCTGATATACCTCGTCTACCGCCAAGTCTTGTCGAAAGACGCTTTTGTAACGGAGCCAGTATAATACCAAAAATGGCTGACAATATGATCACCTCGACAAAAGGTAGAAATATATAAAATACAATAACCGATATCACAAACAATAGCCCAACGAAGAAATATTTTTGTAGTATGTTTCTGTCCATAATTTAATTATACACCAACTAGTAATTATTTCTTTTCTTCCAAATCAAGACAAACTGAGTTGAGACAGTAGCGCATTCCTGTGTCAGTTGGTCCGTCATTGAACACATGGCCCAAATGTGAACCACACTTTGAACACACAACTTCAGTCCTACTCATACCATGGGTATCATCTACTATTTCCCTCACCGCCCCTGGCAATGCTTGATCAAATGATGGCCACCCTGTACCAGAATCAAACTTTGCTTCAGAAGAGAACAGATCTTGATTACACACTTTGCATTTATACATCCCGTCTCTATCGTCATGTAGGAGTTTCCCAGAAAAAGGTGCTTCTGTACCCTTTTGTCTCAATACCGCATACTCTTCTGGAGTTAATTTTTGCTTTAACTCTTCTTCGTTTATGTCCATATTATTTGATTAGAGAATTAATTAATTTTAATGTCTTTGGACCAACTATACCAAAGCCAGTAGTCTTTGGTGTTCCTGCACACACTATACTCTTTGCACACTGAAATCTTTGAAGAGCTTTTTGTGTAAGTGACCCAAAAAACTCAGTTTCATTTCCCAACGATCCAGGGCCAGACACAGCTACAGTATACCCTTGTTTGTTAAGGAATGTCTGTAGTCTTTTAATTTCATCACCTTTAGTATTTGTGGAAAGTGTTCGAGTAAATAGAGCAATGCCTGTTGGGGTATCAGTTGGCACAACTACCGGGACAATAGGCCCTGGAACTGTATGATTTTCTACCACTCGTTGCGCATTTACTTTACCGAACAACTCCGGGGGGCCATTTCCTCCAAGAGTTAATGTTCTAATGCTCAAAGAAAGTAGCGATGTATTTCCGGCTAAATCAGCAATTGTGACTTGATACGAG
>CAZQOL010000094.1:0-1915 GCA_964595185.1 uncultured Candidatus Saccharibacteria bacterium
AAGAGTGGATTTCTCATAAACAAAGTGGCACAGGTCCTCGTCAAATAGCAGAGGACAAAGCTCGCAAGGAAATACCAATGTTTATGTGTTTGGAAGTGAAAAATATTTAATAAATTTAGCTTGACATAAATTAATAATTGTTATATAGTGATTATTAAGATATAAAAAAATGAGGTGTCCCGTTCAGTATTTAGCTTAACTGCGGGATTGTCTCATCTTGGGTAGGTAGGTAGCCAGAGTCAGGTCGGGCTACTATACCCAAGTTTTATAAGGAAGGCGCACAGATTGCCATCCTTATTAAAAAAATTCGAATAGGGAGTAGCTCGAGGGATCTTTGAGAAGCTACTCCCACAGGGGAAACCACCGCGGGGTTGGATTTCCTCAATGATTGCCCGGCCTTCTTTTTAAGTTGGCCGGTTTTTTTTATTTTAACTTTTGTAATATTCTAGGAATTTTTTTAAAATCTAAAATTAATATTTCTCTCATTCCACCATTGTATAATGCGGCGGCGGGATGATACAAAGGCAAGAAAGCCTGCTTCTTTCCAAGCTCGGAAATAGTTTTTAGTAATAGTTTTCCATGAATATCTGAAATTTTCTCTTGTGGGAAGAATCGTAACATTGAGTGTCTACCCAGAAAGACAATTAGCTTTGGTGAAATTATCTTTAGTTCATTAATCATCCACTCGTTGCATGCTTCTTTCTCTTCTGGTTCAGGATCACGATTATTGGGTGGACGATATTTGACAATGTTAGTGATATAAATATCTTCTCTTTTCTTTCCAATTCCGCCAAGCATTTCATCAAAGAATTTTCCAGCGGCGCCTATAAAGGGGATACCCTTTAAATCTTCATTTTTTCCAGGGGCTTCGCCAATAAAAACAATATCACTTTCGGCATTACCATGTCCAAAAACCGCTTGGGTGGCAGTTTTTCTTAATTCGCATTGGCAGTTTTCATTCCAATATTTATTTAATTCGTCTAATTGTTCGCGCTTTGTCATTGTTCTCATTTTAGCATTTTTAAATTATTGTGGATATTTTTATTTTTTGTAGTAGAATTGTATTATGAGTAAAATTATTTATGCCGATGATGATTATGAGCCAGTAAAAACATTATTTAAATTGAGAGCCCCAGCGCTTTTCTTGGGTTTAATTCTTGGTTTCGGTATATCATTTATTACTTCTCATTTTGAAGAGGTTTTATCCAGTAACGTTAGAATTGCTTTCTTCCTTCCTTTCGTTGTTTATATTGCAGATGCAATTGGAACACAGACGGAAGCAATTTATTCTAGAAATTTAAGAGATGGCAAAGCTAATTTTTTAAGATATTTACGTAAAGAATTAACATTAGGGATAGTGTTTGGAATTCTTTTTGGACTAATTTCAGGACTGGTTTCATATATTTGGCTGAAAGATTATTTATTAACTCTGAGTGTGACATTGGGGACATTCTTTGCTATTTTATTTGCTCCAGTCATGGCTATACTTGTGACTCATGTTTTTCAACTTCTGCGCAAAGATCCAGCCGCAGGCTCTGGCCCGATCGCGACAGTTATTCAAGATATGACAAGTGTTGTAATTTTTGGAATAATTTGCAGCATTATATTGCTACCATAAAAAATAATGAAATATCCTAATTTATGGTCAGAAGAAAATGGGACGCTTGTTCGAATTTTTACGTTCGAAAATTTTATTGAAGCTGTCGATTTTGTAAATAAAATTGTATCCGTTGCCGAGAAATTAAAACATCATCCTGATGTTGAAGTTTTCTCTTATAAGAATGTCAAAATCAAACTAACCACTCATGATGATGGTAATAAAATTACTGAAAAAGATATTGAATTAGCAAAAGAGATTGATAAGTTTTTACTTTAAGATTTTAATATCTGCACCAATCGAATTTAAACGTTTGGC
>CAZQOL010000095.1:0-1867 GCA_964595185.1 uncultured Candidatus Saccharibacteria bacterium
TTTAATTTCCAAAATAAAATTTTCAATTTGAGATGGCATTATTCCCTCTCTTCCAAGATATGAATCAATTGCTACATGAACTTTTGTTTTCTTTTTTAATAAGCCTGAAATATGATTTATTTTTAATAGATGAATTAAATCAAAAGCAGAAACAATAGCCTTCAGCTTTATAGCACTTTTTATCCCTTCCTCATTTAAATAGCCAAAAACTAATATTGGTTTTCTCGTATATTGTCGAATTCTTTCTAATTCCTCCACACTGTTTACTTGAAAATAATCCGTGTAAGGTGAAATAATTTTTACAATTTCCTTGTCCCCATGCCCATAAGCATTGGCTTTGATAACCGATGCAATTTTAGTTCCATTTTTTAACTGACTTCTAAATTGCTTAATATTATGAATTAAGTTTTCTTTGGAAATCTCAACATATGAAAGTGGTATTTTTTTCTGCATACCTGAGCATTCTAGCATTTTAATAGAATTTTGGTATACTATCCACATAATTGCCGGAGTGGCGGAATTGGTAGACGCGCACGACTCAAAATCGTGTCTCGAAAGGGGTGAGAGTTCAATTCTCTCCTCCGGCACATTATAAAAAAGAATTGATTATTAAATCAATTCTTTTTTATCTTATTTTTCTAATTTTGACGCATTCCAAGACAATTCAAAAATCATGCCCATCATATCGTGGATAATTTTATCTTCTATCACGATACTTATAGGATGAGTATCACTAAATTTTACAATTGATACTTTATTTTTATCAAAAAGTGTTATTTCGGCTGGAAATGGGAAAATGTCTTTTGGTAAATATCTGACATTTGGCCAATACTTTTTATTTATACCTCCCGACAATTCCTTTACATAAGTATTTCTAGAGTATTCAGTATCTGGAACAATTACTCTTAATGTAATTCTATTTTTTCCTTTTTCTTTTATATATTGCTTATATAATTTAGGGGTAAAGAATGCCTCTAGATCATTAACACTAGCAAACGCTCGCATCTCATATGGTTGAGTGTTTTCAACGTGAGTAAAATATGACTCAACGACGGCATCATATCCTTCATAATATTTAACATGTGGTTTATTCTCCGAAAATGAATATATTTGTTCAAGTTCAGGAATAATTTTTTTTGTATAATCAAGAGCATCTTCTGCTTGCCGAACACGACTTTGTGCATGCCTAACTAATTTTTGTGGAGATGTCGTGGTGTAGAAAAGCTTTTTTCCTTTTCTAACTTCTGCAACAAGACCTTGTATTGAAAGTTTAATCAGAATTTTATAAACGGTAGTTCTATTAAGTCGAGTTGTTTTAGCTATTTGAGATGGATAATCTCCTCCATTTTTTAATAAATATTCATAAATAAGCGATTCCTTATCACTTAAGCCTATTTTCCCTAATTGGTTTACAAATTTGTCCATATATTGTGTTATTTTTAATTCACAAAATGTTAATAATGTATTTATATCCTTATTTATCAAGGTTAATTACATTTATATTTTATCATAAAAGATGACAAAAGTCAATAGTGGGTTATACTGTGTGTAAATTAACAAGTAAATTACACATAAAAGAATAGATATGAAAACAAACATTCCCATTCCTATGTTACCTGCTATAGCAGGCTGGAAACAAGTTGAAATTAAGGCTCCCTGGATAAAGGATCCACTGGTCCCAATCGGACTATTTACTGACTACTCTCAATATTTTTTTGTTGACCCAATTTATTCTGGGTTGATGGAAAGCTCTCCGTATAAATATGGAGAATTGTCTGGAAGTCTAATCGGAGCATACTTGCTCAAATCTATTGTGAAAAAAATAATAAAGGCATCTAGTACTCTTAAGGAAAGGCATATGTTTCTC
>CAZQOL010000096.1:0-1827 GCA_964595185.1 uncultured Candidatus Saccharibacteria bacterium
GTAACCGCACACAACAACGACCTCGGGTCGGGCCAAAAGCCCGACCCAAAACTTTTTATAATTAAAAAATTTTTCCAATTTTTGTAAAGTATCTATTTTTGAAAGTAGGAGTAGTATATCGGCTAATTACAATAATATACATAACAATGAAAAAAGGTTACTTTTTACTTGTATTCAGCTTACTTTTTATATTTTTAACTCCAGAATTCACCAATGCAGCAGTTATTTTTAATCAATCTCCAACTGATCTTACTGGTCAAACACTTAGTGCTCCAATATTAAATAGTGGATATTTAACTAGTTTTACTTGTACTGCAGGGCTCAATTGTGGGGTTTCTGGCCAAACTGTTTATAATGTCGGGGTTTGGATTAAAAAAGTGGGAAATCCTGATGATGTTTTGTTACAAGTAGGTGGAAGTTATAATGATCAAGACTTTGGAACAACTACTCGTTCAAATATAGTACGAAGTAGTTCAATATCAGATACAGATTACACACTAAAATGGTTTTATTTTCCTCAGGGAGTGGTTATAGGTAATCAGTATGACTACAATCAATTTTTCTTTTTTAGATATGCCACAGCACTAGATATTGATAGAGGAACAGATTACTATATGGTTTTAAAAAGTAATACGAATGATTATTCTGCTCAACAACAATGGTGCAGAAAATTCGAAGGATGTTACTCATCTATATTTTTCTGGCAAATGGATGATGCAAATATTGATCTCTCAACAACTACTCCACCTGCATGTACTTTAAATTGTAGTTCAAGCGTAATGTTTTTTCCTGGGGTGATGGGAAGTAAATTGTATGATTCAAATGGAGAGTTGTGGGTATCACGATCTGGAACCGAACAAGCAAAGCTGTTACTAGACTCGAATGGTAATAGTGTAAATAATGTTTTCACCAAAGATGATACGCAAAATATAAATGATGAGGGAGAGACTGGTTTGGTTGATGAAGTTTACGGAGCAAATATTTATAATACCTTTATAAATAATCTTAGAGATTGGAAGGGAGATGGAACTATAACAGATTACGCTTTTATTCCGTATGATTGGAGACTCTCATTAGATGACATCATAACTAATGGGGCATCAACGACTGCTGGAAACTTATCGTACTTAAATAGTCAAAACTTTTCAGAAAGTTATATTTTGAAAAAACTTGAAGAGTTTCAGAAAAATTCAGAGTCAGGAAAAGTTACTTTGATAGGGCACTCAAATGGAGGACTAGTTATAAAAGCATTAGTGCAGAAACTCAAAGATACTAATAATCCTCTTTATAACAAAATAGATAAAATTATTTTAATTGCAGTGCCACAGGTTGGAACTCCAGATGCTGTGGTGAGTCTATTGCATGGAAGTAGTTTAGGGCCTTTTGGAAAAGTTATGTCAAATGAAAGAATGAGAAGTTTGGTAATGAATATGCCGACCATCTATAACCTTCTACCGACTGATGGATATTTTTCAACAATGAATTCAAATTTACAAAATGATCAAGTTGCGAATTTTAACAACGCTTATCATGGATATGACGAAGATGTTAATCAATACGGAACATATATAAATAATTCAATAGAACTTAAGAATTTTGTTTTGGGTACTGATGGAAGAAATAACCCAGCATTTTCCGATACAAATAATCCCTTAATTGGTAACTCTGTTTTATATGATAGGGCACAAGTTGTACATAATGTTTTGGATAGCTGGTCACCTGCCTCAACAACTCAGGTCGTGCAAATTGCTGGTTGGGGTGAAAATACTATCTCAGGTATTGAGTATAAGTCTTGTAAGGACTATCTGGTTACAAATACAAGACATA
>CAZQOL010000097.1:0-1704 GCA_964595185.1 uncultured Candidatus Saccharibacteria bacterium
GCCACTGTTCCATATTTTTTTTTAAACAATAATCTTCTATAGTCGATAAGATTTTTTATAAAACCATATATCGATCTCAAGCGCTGACGAGAAAGTTTAGCAACTGAACTGGGGGTATTTGTATAAACATACGCATCAGGACAATGATCTATTTTATAGCCATGTTCTTGCATCCGAAGAGCAATCTCTTGATCTTCTGTATTGTGAGCTTTCCTATAATTACCCAACTCATCAAAAACTCTTTTTCGAAAAATTGAAAAAGGTCCAGGAGCAACATGTATACCGCCCATAAAACCAAGCATTTTTTTCGTGTATATAGACATATCGTATTCAATGCCTTGAGCGTGTTGTAAAATATTTTTTGGGTTATAAACAATTATTGATGGAGCAACTGCCATTGTTGCCAAATCTTTTTCAAAATATTTTAAAATTCTTTTCAATGCTTGTGGGTGAACCATTGAATCAGAGTCAAGACAACCAAAAAATTCCGAATCTGTTTTTTCAATTGCTAAATTAACAGCTGTATGTTTACCTCCATTTTCTTTTTGAATGAGGACAATGCTTGGATTATCAACAAATTCTTGAACAATATTCCAAGTATTATCACAACTACCATCGTCGACAATATAAATTTTTATCTTATCTTTCGGATAATCAAGAGACAAGAGAGATTTAACTGTTTTAACAATAGTTTTCTCTTCGTTATAAACAGGTACCGCTATGGTCACAGTTGGATAATATTTAAGTTTTAAATTTTCAGGATTATGAACAATATGACGCTTCTTTTCAAGGAAGGTAACTAAAAAAAATATCTGTATATAGACAGAAATGAATGAAAAAACATAAAATGTGGCTGTATAAAAGGATTCCATGCTCTAACCTCAGTATAACATATTATCCATATTTTTCAATACAATTTAAGTTTTAAAAATAAACATATGTGGTACAATAAATACATCTCCAAAAGAGATTTTTATTATTTAATTCAAGTAAGTTTTCAATAAAACTACTTTACAGAAAAATGGAAAATGAAGAAATAAAAGAGGAAATTAAAAAAGAACAACCTCAGCAAAAAATTACAACTCCAACAGCAATTGTTATTGCTGGAATCCTTGTCATGGTCGCTATTTTATTAACAAATGGTGGTGGCAATAAAGTGACAAAAGAAAAGACTTTGTCAGAACAAGTAGGAGTTTCAAAAGAAAAATTAACAGCTTGTGTCGAAGGAACTAATAAGGAAGCCCTCGGAAAGAAAATTGAGACTAGTGTCAGTTTGGCGATGAAAGCCGTCCCTGATAACCAAAGAGGAACACCATATAGTGTTGTCATTGGTAGTAATGGAGTTAAAGCAGAAATTCGTGGAGCTGATTCTCAAGAGAATATCCAAAAACTAATTGATGAAGTCTTAGCTGGAACAGTAACAGAAAAATATGGAGGTGAAATTGTTGTTTCTGAAGAAGGTGATCATATTCTAGGAAATCCAGAAGCTCCAATTAAAATAATTGAATACTCTGATTTTGAGTGTCCTTATTGTAAGATATTCCAAGCTACTCTAAGTAAAATTGTAACTGAATCAAACGGAAATGTTGCTTGGGTCTATCGTCACTGGCCACTACACCAAAATTCATTTGAAAAATTAGTTGCGGCAGAGTGTGTCGCTCAAATAAAGGGCAATGATGCTTTCTGGAAGTACTCTGACTTATT
>CAZQOL010000098.1:0-1689 GCA_964595185.1 uncultured Candidatus Saccharibacteria bacterium
CACCAGTAGTCATACCAGTTTGTTTCATTAGGGCATCGGTAAGAGTTGTTTTACCGTGGTCCACGTGAGCTATGATTGCGATATTTCGAATTTCCATCTAAGTTTTGTTATGTTTAATAATTGATTTGAAAAGCCGGCCTTAGCCGGTAATTTGAGCCCTAATTAAAGCAAATTTTTATAAAAAAGTAAAGGGTAGCACTGAGTAATAGACGTATTCTTGCTAAATTCATCCATAATTGAGACAATTTACAATAATGTTCATATCGCCGGAAAGTGTGCTGTCAATATTGGAGCACTACAAGTACTTCCTAATTTTTCCCGTAGCTATTGTGGAAGGACCAATTATCATTGTTATTACCGGATTTCTCGTATTTCTCGGTTACTTGAACCCCTATGTTGCTCTACCAGTAGTTATTGTTGCTGATATTCTTGGTGATACCATTTACTACACAATCGGTAAGTTTTGGAAGAAATCACCTCGCATGAAGAAGATTGCAAAGTTTTTTGGCTACGATGAAAATAGTGAGATGATTTTAGAAGAGCATTTTAGGAATCACAAAGGTAAGACTTTGCTACTGTCCAAAGTTTCGCATGGAATCGGAGGAGCGGTGCAAGTTTCATCAGGTATTGCTGGTGTAAAATATCCTGAATTTCTTAAATTTAGTGTTCTCGGCACAATACCAAAGGCCGTATTACTTTTCTGTGTTGGATATTATGCTGGAAATTATTATCTAAAAATTGATAATTTTTTGGATTACATTGCTTTGGTAACTCTCAGTCTTGTGATAATAATGCTGGTGTATCTGTTCGCCGCTCGTTACGCTAGAAATTATTTGACTAACAAGGAATAGTTTTCTGTGGATTCGTAACACATTGATTTTTTACTCGTGATACAATAAACACATATGGAGTCACAAATTATCTCTCTACCTGCTCTTCCGTCCATTCACTTTGCTCTAGTTCTCAATTCAACAGTACTTATAGGTATCCTTGGAATTTTCTTCGTTCTGTATTTTATTGTTTCTTGTGTATTGTTTTATCATTGGACTGCGTATGGAATGGGCAACCATGGAATATACGTGGGAGAAACTTTGTTTGTTATCATTTCTGTTCTCTTGTTTTTGGTCGCGTTCATATCAGCAACCTATTATTAAAACATTATGTCTAAAGACGTATTACATTTAGAGGCAGATGAGCACATTATTTTAGAAGTGAGGAAACACTGGATTGTTTTCATAAACTACGCAATAGGACTTTTGTTTTCTGGCCTTGTGCCCTGGATCATTATTATGTTCGTTCAGATACTTTTTCCAAAAGCGCTTGATATCAATATTCCTGGAAATGTTCCTGCTCTGTTTCTATTCTTTTATAGTTTATGGCTTTTATTTCTATGGGTATCTTTTTTTATAAGCTGGACCAAGTATTATCTTGATGTTTGGTATGTGACAGAAAAGCGCATCATCGCTGTTGATCAGAGAAGTATTTTTGATAGAGCAATATCAAATTTACGTTTCGACAAGATTCAAGACGTAACAGTTGATGTTCGAGGCCTTTTGCCGACGATTCTCAAATTTGGTGACGTCAAAGTTCAGACAGCGGGCGAGGATAACTATGAGTTTTCTATGTCGTCTGTCCGAAACCCAGAAAATGTGAGGAAGGTCATATTCAATCAGCATAATGAAATCGGGG
>CAZQOL010000099.1:0-1602 GCA_964595185.1 uncultured Candidatus Saccharibacteria bacterium
TCGAAGCCGATCATCCCCCTTTGTCTCGCCATAGCCTTGTGCGGAGGCGGACTAAATTTTCAAAGAAAAATTTCAATTACTAATTACTGATTACCAATGACTAATTGAATTTATAATTAGTAATCAGTAATTGTTAATTATTAATTAATTTTATACTCTCTTCTTATCTCTCGATCTACGTCACGCTTTTTTATGGTCTCTCTTTTGTCAAAAACTTTTTTGCCCCGAGCGACAGCGACAGAGACTTTAATATAGCGTCCTTTACTATATAACGAAATAGGGATAAGAGTCAATCCTTTAATGTCATCTTTTTCGGCAAGTTTTTTGATTTCTTTTTTAGATAATAACAATCTTCTGTTCCGGTCTGGATCATAACCAAGGTCAATATTGTGTGGTTGATAAGGAGGAATGTGCATGCCGATTATAAAGGCTTCTCCACCCCGGACAATACAAAAAGCGGCAACGATACTCCCAGAGCCATTTTTGATCGATTTAACTTCAAAACCAGACAACTCAATACCGGCCTCGAATGTTTCTTCGATGCTGTAATTAAAATGAGCTTTTCGATTATCAATAAATACTGTCATTTATCTATTTTATCATAAAAAACTAATATTTTCTTGTGCT
Organism: uncultured Candidatus Saccharibacteria bacterium; assembly: GCA_964595185.1. GTDB lineage: Bacteria > Patescibacteriota > Minisyncoccia > Phycocordibacterales > UBA9973 > UBA8515. The sequence continues at coordinate 628 of CAZQOL010000099.1, forward strand.
TTATTTTTTGTTGCCTAAAGGGTATAATGCAAGGTACTATGAATCAAAATAATAAAAACGCTCCAATTCAACCACCTAAAGCGCCCAATCTAATTAATCAAATAATTATTGCAATTTTTATCTTCATGAGTATCACGATTGCTTATTCTTACTTGTCGAAAGACCCAGAAGAAATAAAAAGTTTAACAATTTCAGATGTGGCTAAGGGTTTAACAGCGGGGAATATTGAAAAAATAGAAGTTTCAGGAAGTGATGTTAATGTTTCATTTAAAGACCAAACAAAAGGCAAAGCTAAAAAAGAAGTCGAGAGTTCATTGTCGGAAACATTATTTAACTACGGTGTCACTCCTGCAGAATTGGCTTTGACTCCAATTGAAATAAAAGAAGAATCTGGTTTTGGTTTCTGGATGATAAGAGTTTTGCCATTTCTTCTTCCACTTGTTATCATTATCTTTTTTATTTGGATGTTAACACGACAAGTGAAAGGAGCCGGAATGCAAGCTTTCACTTTTGGTCAATCAAAAGCGAGAATTACTGATCCTAATGATAAAAATAGCAAAGTCACTTTTAAAGATGTAGCTGGAGCAAAAGAAGCTAAAGAAGAATTAAAAGAAATTGTTGATTTTTTGAAAAACCCTAAAAAGTTTTTAGATATTGGAGCCCGCATTCCAAAAGGAGTTCTTTTGACTGGTGCCCCAGGCACTGGAAAGACATTACTTGCTCGAGCAGTAGCTGGGGAAGCAGCTGTACCATTTTTTCATTTATCAGGATCTGAATTCGTAGAAATGTTTGTTGGAGTTGGAGCATCACGAGTTAGGGATTTATTTAAGATGGCTAAAAAAGCTGCACCTTCAATTGTTTTTATTGATGAGATTGATGCTGTTGGCCGAGTTCGTGGTACTGGAGTCGGTGGTGGAAATGATGAAAGGGAGCAAACTCTAAATCAAATATTAGTTGAAATGGATGGCTTTGAAC